>NZ_JBFRLX010000214.1:0-8146 GCF_041470165.1 Vibrio sp. 10N.286.46.A8 | reverse complement strand
AACTAAAGCCCCTTTGGCTGCCGTTAGTTAAGCATGGCGATACTCTAAAATCAGCAAGCAAACGACAGGATGTCTTTATGCAAAACAGCGCTTCAAAAACGAAAACGTGGTGTGTCGCCTTTTTATTGAGTTGTCTTTCACTGTTGATGTGGCCACTGCTCACCTTTGCCGAAAACACCCCACCAGGGAACACATCACCCGCTAGCTCCTTAGCAAACAAAACAGAGAACTCATCGAGTGACCAAGTCATATTGCGGGTTGGCCTACCTTCTTACGACATGGTCCCCTACAGCTATCAACATAAGACTCCCTCAGGCAACACTGTTTCTGAAGGGCTACTCATCAGTATGTTGGATCAGGTAGCGGTAAATGCAGGTTTCCAATATCAGATTAAGTTGTATTCAACATTTAGTGATGTACTGAGTGCATTCGAAAGAGGTGAATTAGATCTGCTAGTCGGTGTCTCTTCGACCAAGGAGCGCCATAATTACATGACTTTTAGTGAGCCGATGTTTTCCATAAGACGAGCGGTGATGACCCAAAATAGAAAAATAAACGATTTAGGTGCGTTGGCAACCGCCAACCTAGCATTGGAGAAAGGGTTTGCGCTCAATGATCTGCTTCCTAGCCTGCTTCCTGATAGTCAAATTACCACATTAGACAGTACGCAAGCGGCATTCACGGCAATTCAGGAGGATAGCGTGGATGCGTACATTGGCGATGCGCTTGCACTTTCTGCGTTATTACGAGAACAGCCTCGAGACTCACTCACACTATCAGTTCTTCCTGACCTTCCAGCTGACCACTTGCACTTCGCGGTCAAAAAAGGAAAGCACAGATTGCTTAGCCGAATCAATTTCGCTTTACAGGACATTAAGGAAGGCTCACTGCAATCTATTTATAATCAATGGCTTGCTCCGTCGCAACATTCGATGCTGCTGAACTATGGAACATTGAATTTAACCCAAGATGAAAAGAACTGGCTCGACAGCAACCCTTCCATCCCCGTAGGCACACACTCCAATTGGTACCCTTACGACTTTACCAATGAGCAACAGCAACACTCAGGCTTATCTGCTGACATCTTAAACCTAATAAGTAATGTGCTTGGCGTGTCATTCGAAAGTACCACTTACCTAACACCAGAAGCGGCCGAGGTCGCGTTCAATAATGGTGAGACAATGGTGCTAACCAACATCACACCAACCACAGATAAAGCCCGATACATGGACTTCACTCAAGCTTACAGTTTTGAACCTTGGGTGTTATTGAGTCGCTCTGATCGCTTAGGCAACTTTGCGCCAAGTGGCACCGAAGCTGTTGGTGTGATTGAAAATTCTGGAGGTTCAACGATTCTACCTTCTCTCTGCCTTACTTGCCTAGCCGTCCCTTACATCAATCACGTCAGCGCTTTCCAAGCATTACAGAAAGACGACATCAGTTTCGCGCTTGCTTCACTTCATCATGCTGCACCTTTATTGCATCAAGACTATGTAGGGCAATTCAAAATCACTGGCACCATTAAGAAGCAAAACAGCGCGCCACTAGCTCTCGCAGTGAACTTCCGCCATCCCATGCTGTTGAGTATTCTCAACAAAACCATTGGAGCACTGCCTGCCAATGAATTAGAGCGCTTGGAAAACAAATGGTTAACCTATGAATACCAAGAAGGCTTATCACCACGCGAAGTCGCTAAATGGTCGGTGATCATCGGGCTTGGGATCTTTGTGGTCATTTTCGTGATCGTATTTTGGAACCGAAAAATGGCGGCTGAAATCGAGCAGAGAAAGATCGCCGAGCAGAGAGCAAAAGCAGCAGAAGCCCATTTGCAAACGCTGGCCGACAACATTGATGGGGTCGTGCTTAAACATATTCAAACGCACCCTCGACAGCCTTTAGATATCCGGTTTAGCTTTGTCAGTGCAGGTGTAAGCGATATGTTCGGCTTATCCGTGGATAACGTAAAAGAGCACCCTCAACACCTGTTTAATCTGATCTCAGAGGATGACTTGCCCCAGTTTGAAACCAGTATGCTCGAAGCTATTGAAACCGGGCATTGGGAAAATGAACAGCGAATGCAGTTAGAATCAGGTCAAACTAAATGGGTGAAATTTAATAGCCAAGTATCGAACAGCAAAACCATTGAGTGGAATACGGTGATAACAGACATCACCCTACTAAAAAAACAACAGCAAGCTTTAGACAACGCACGCCAAAAAGCAGAAAGTGCAACGGCTGCAAAGTCGCAATTCTTAGCGACCATTAGCCACGAGGTTCGCACCCCGATTAGTGGGATCTTAGGGCTGTTGGAATTAATGCAGGAACATCAGCTGAGTGAAGAGTTACTGAACTTACACGGTGGATTGAATCAGTCAGCTCGGAACTTACTGCACATCGTTAATGACGTACTCGATTACTCCAAGATTGAAGCAGGAAAACTGGATCTTAACCCGACCGAAATTGAGCTCGGCAAAGTACTTGCCCGTATCGTGCAACCGCAATCCATTCATGCACAGCAAAAAGGCTTAGCCTTCCACTATTGGCAAGACCCAAACCTCGCTCAGTGGTTGTTTGCAGACGATATACGACTCCATCAGATTCTAAACAATTTCCTTAACAATGCGATTAAGTTCACCGAACATGGCACTATTTCATTGCATATTGATGTGATTGAACAGAACGAACATCAGCAGAAAGTTAGCCTCACGGTTTCCGACACGGGCATCGGCATCCCGAAAGACAGACAACAAAGCTTGTTCCAACCTTTTGAACAAGTCGACAAAACCACTAGCCGCCGTTTTGGTGGTACAGGGCTTGGACTGTCTATCGCTTTGAAATTGATAGAACAGATGGATGGCAACATAGAACTGTCGAGTGAAGAAGGAAAAGGCAGCCACTTTACGGTAACCGTTACCCTCCCAACTTGTCCCCCTGAACATGCAGTAAGCAACGCTTTGGCTCTACGACAAACGCTGATTTTCCCTTCAGAGGGTGAGAATTCTATTGAGCTAGATGTCGGTAATCACTCAAGCGAGGTATACGTCGTCGGCTACGTTCTGCAACAAGAAGAGCTGTGTCGATATCTGAAACACTTCGATCTTGAACCAAAAGTTCTGCACATTAATCAAAAGCACCTACTCAAAGAGATGGTCGTCAAACATCAGCCCAAACACATCTTTGTCGCGATGTCGGTTTGGCAACAACTGGCGATTAGCGATGCTTGGATTCAGCAGCATACGGGTTCAACACGCTTCACCGTAATCAACCAAAATCCAATGCTCTCACCAGAGCCTTTAGGCAACTCTTGGTGCTTATCGGTGAATCCGCTGCTGCCCGATAACCTTGTTCATGTTTTAACGAAACCCGTCAGTCACAACAATCTAATCTCATCATTAGACAACGAAACCAAAGCGCCTATCGCCATCGAGACTCGCGAACAAGCCGAGCGTAATGGCCGACTGATTCTTGTTGCGGAAGACCACCCGATCAATCAGCAAGTCATCGCCAAGCAGCTTGAGAGTATTGGTGTCCACGCTGATATTTTCGATAACGGAGTGCTAGCGCTGAATGCTATAAAAAATAAACGTTATGGTTTGCTTCTCACCGATTGCCATATGCCGGAGATGGACGGTTACACGCTTGCCTCAAGCATTCGTCAGATAGAACAACGCAATGAAGAACTAAATCAAGAAACTCAAAAGTTACCTATCGTCGCGTTGACGGCGAATGCGGTTCAGGGTGAAGATGCCAACTGTTATGCACACGGCATGGATGATTTCCTAGTTAAACCTGTTTCCATTAAGCAAATGAAGCTGACCATTGAAAAATGGCTACCCGCAGATTTAGATCCGACGCTTGAAACCGATATTTCTGATGCAGAAAAGCCAGACTCGCAAAATCAGGACACAAGCTCTTCGTCAAACGCTTTACCTGCAGCTCAAGAAACCAATGAGTTTTCGATGCTGTTCCAAGGCATTGAACAGAGCTTTGCGGAATCGGCAGAAAATAACAACTCAGAGACAATCGAAGATGTTGACCCCACTGTCCCTCAAGATTCACTCCACGAGACCAATAGCCCCATCATCGACTACGCCGCGCTCTACGATCTATTTGAAGATCACGATGTGGTGATGACCTTACTCGACGAGTTTGCCGCAAGTTTTATTGCAGATAATGAACAGATAAAAGCGCAGTGGGCTAATAAGGAATATAAGGGACTAAAAACCACATCACACCGACTCAAAGGTGCCGCTAAAATGGTGGCATGTGACGCGATTGCTTCTCCGCTCGCAATCATTGAAGCACAAGCAAACGGCCTAGTAACCGAAGCCACAGACTTAGATCAAGTCGAATCAGAAATTGAAGCATCAATCTCGGAAGCAACTAACACATTCGAACGGTTTACAGAGGAGATAAACCAACTACGTCAGACAAAAGAAAAGGCTTACTCTTATGAGTAAGCCTTAGAGGTTATTGCGTCAATACAGACAGCTCTCGCTGGATTATGCAGCGGGAGCGTTATTCACTAGAATTTCGCGAATAGACTTAAGTGTCGCTTCAGTTGAATGGTAATCCAATTCAACTTCACTAAAGATACCGTTTACCTCAAGCATTAAGGTTGGGTAAGAATGCACACCCATCGCTTCTTTAAAACCTAACTGGTCATCTAACTCGCTTTCCAATAGCTTACTAGAAAGGTCATTTTCAAACTGTTGTACATTCATCCCTAGCTCTTGGGCTAACTGCAAATGCGTTTCTTGGCTATGAGGCAACATCGCACGAAGGTAGTAAGCGTGTTGGATCGCTTCAAGCATTGCTTCGTAGTGATCTTGAAAACCAGCAGCGATCACTGCACGACACGCAGGGTAAGTGCTGCGAACTGGTTGGCATTCAGTCCAAAACTCATGATTAAATTCCGTACCCAGCTTAGCTTCAATCTGTTTCCAAATCGCCTGAAGCTTGCCTTTCATCTCTTCTGACATCGGCTCTTCAGAATCCGGAGCCAAACCACCGACTACGTAGCTAAACTCAATGCTCGCTGGCAATTGTTGTTTTAATAACTCAAGCGTTGGCTTGTAGCCCCAACACCAGCTGCACATTGGATCATGCACATAATGAAGTTTTACGTTCATTGTTCATTCCTTATCGAGTCTTTGTTGAACCATTCAAACGAAAAAAGGAGCCTAATTAAGGCCCCTTCCATTCAATATTTAAGCACCAAGGCCTAAAGCTTACTCAGCGTCGTCGCCAGCTACTTTAGCAGCGGCTTCTTTAACGATTGGCTGAAGCTCACCCTTTTGGAACATCTCAAGAATGATATCACAACCACCGATTAGCTCACCTTCAACCCAAAGTTGTGGGAACGTTGGCCATTGTGCGTAAGCTGGAAGCTCTGCACGGATATCAGGGTTTTGTAGGATATCTACGTAAGCAAATTTTTCACCACATGCCATTAGCGCTTGAGACGCTTGAGAAGAGAAACCACAGCTAGGTAGCTTAGGAGAACCTTTCATGTACAGTAGAATAGTGTTTTCTTCAATTTGCTGTTTGATTTTATCGATAGTTTCCATTGCTTCCTCGTTAATGGATTACGGCTTTCATTGCCTTTATTCTACCCCAAACCAAAAGAATAAAAACCATATAAAAAAAGAGGTTAACCAGTTAAGCTAACAATTCACACAAAAGTGATGAATTAAGCTTTTAATAAAGTAAAAACTTGCTAAACTATATCGCAAGTCAGCAAATTGACCGTGGTTGGCAATATAGCGAGCCATGAATAATAATATCACTGGAAGCAATCGAAAGAGTTAACTCTTTCATATCAATGGAGAATTGAGCAATGGCATTTGAACTACCGGCTCTTCCTTACGCGAAAGACGCGCTAGAACCACACATCTCAGCAGAAACGCTAGATTTCCACCACGGTAAGCACCACAACACTTACGTTGTTAAGCTAAACGGTCTTATCCCAGGTACTGAGTTTGAAGGCAAAACACTAGAAGAGATCGTTAAGACTTCTACTGGTGGTGTTTTCAATAACGCTGCTCAAATCTGGAACCACACGTTCTACTGGCACTGTCTTGCTCCTAAAGCAGGCGGCGAACCAACTGGCGCTGTTGCAGAAGCGATCAACGCTGCATTCGGTTCTTTCGAAGAATTCAAAGCGAAATTCACTGATTCAGCAATCAACAACTTCGGTTCTTCTTGGACTTGGTTAGTTAAGAAAGCTGACGGTTCTCTAGACATCGTTAACACTTCTAACGCTGCGACTCCTCTAACAGAAGAAGGTGTTACTCCACTTCTAACTGTTGACCTATGGGAACACGCTTACTACATCGATTTCCGCAATGTTCGCCCTGACTACATGGCTGCATTCTGGAACCTAGTAAACTGGTCTTTCGTAGAAGAGAACCTAGCTAAGTAATTATTACTTACGCTGCGCTATTTATAGCAAGTTATCTATTGAAAGCTCATGCCTCGGCGTGAGCTTTTTTGTATCTTTCGTATTCTAATCAATGCGAACATTGCGAAACGAACTAGCAGATCGAGCCTACTTTTCAACCTATTCTTACCTTTCTCAATCGCCCTACATAAATTCGTTATTTGCCTGTAATTTAACTCTAAAGTTTGCCAACTCCATGCCGTTAAAGGTGTATCCAATGAGAGGCAGCATGCAAATACATACTTTAGACAAAGCAGGAATCATCAACGAACTGAAGTTCGGCATCGGGATCAGCCAAGCGGTTGAGCAAGGTCGCCGTGCAGATTTTGCGTTGCTGTTATCTATGTTTTCTAATGATGTTCGCGACTGTACTCCCATCGACACCATTGACGTCACTAAAACGACTGAAGATCGCCTACGTAAGCAATTTGGCGTAGCAGAACCGCAACAACTGCGTTCAAACCAATCGTCGTATGAAATTTCAGCGCAACAATCGAATCACTTTCATCAAGCTAGCCTTGCCAGCGCCAAGCTAAGCCACTACTTGAAGCCTGAAGCACTTGCTTTCATGCCAGAAGATACCGCCGACTTCCCTGAAGAGGTTTACCAAAACCTTTCTGGTCATGACCGGCGTAAACTGGCAAGTAAACAGTTACCTGATTTACCAAATGCGACGCTCTACAACGAGCTGTCGACAGCTCAACGTCAGTATCAGATTCAGGCGCAAGTATAGCCGCCGCCTAGCCTTCCTCTTTCTCGCTCAATATTCGCGACTACTCTTTGTTCGATCTCGCTTTTTTAATTATTGATGCAGGCAATATGAACCATCACCTTTGGTCATCATCAAAACCGGAGATGTCGGTTAACACTTGAAGTTACTGCAAAATGTGACCTGCCACAAAGTTCATAAAAAGTTATCAATGGGTACACCTTAGTTTGAGCCAATTCACACCCGCTGTATGAAATTTAACCCATCCTTATCCAACATGGACGATTTGCTTAGGTACTGGGATGGAAATAAAAAGCTCAATTATATTGGTAACATCTGCCGGCTCGCGATTGGGAGGAACGATTGCGAATCACTTTGTTAACCTTGGAGCCACTGTCATCCTTTGTGATAAAGACGCAAAAGCACTTCAGGCGACATATTTACAATGCTCCCGATTTTCAGACTCAGTTTATCACTACACGCTCAAAGGGAATGACAACCAAGCCATTCTCAGCGTGTTTGATTTTATTCAAGCCACCTTCAACACTACGCCTGATGTGCTAGTCAATAATTGGATAAGCTCCCCAATGCCTAGTCTAATTGGCGATCAGCCTGTCAGTAGCTTTATCAATGATCTGTCTGCTATGGCATCGACCCTTTTCGCATTTGGGCAAATCAGTGCAGAGAGGTTACGAGAGCAAGACAAAGAAGGCGTAATTGTGAATGTGATATCTCACGATGACTTTCATGATGTGTCAGGCTTAGAGAGCGCAAACTCCATGATTACCGGCTTTACCCATAGCTGGGCGAAAGAACTGACGCCATTTGGTATTCGAGTCGGCGGTGTTGTCCCTGCCGTTCATAACTCCGAAGGCAAGCTCAATGGGTGTCACTGGGCACAACTGCAAGACGAACTGACCAGAACAACGGAATACATTGTATCTAATGATTACTTTAGCGGACGGGTTGTAGCTGCAGAGGTGTAAGCGTCTGCG
>NZ_JBFRLX010000213.1:0-7647 GCF_041470165.1 Vibrio sp. 10N.286.46.A8 | reverse complement strand
AGATTATAGATTCAAAAAAGAGAGAGCTTAAGGCTCTCTCTTTTTATTTTTTTCTATCAAGGCGATATCATCAGCATCCTAACAACATCACAAAAGTCGTTATCTTACTTGATACGCGTGTAGCCGTACTCTTCGATAAGATCTTGCCCTTGTTTTGACTTCACGAACTTAATGAAATCTTTGCTCTCGTCAGAAACTGATTCAGTTTTGTGCAGCAATAAGAATGGGCGAGCCAATTCATAACTGTGGTTGGCGATGTTCTTAGATGTCGGCTCAACGCCTTCAAATGTGATTGCTTTGATCGAACGGTCGATAGAGCCAACAGAGATGAATCCAATCGCATGTGGGTTATGGTTAACAATCGTTTTTACCATGCTGTTACTGTTTACAACCAAGTTATTTGGGTTGATGTCAGACACTAGACGGTCGTTAATGATTTTTGTCAAACCAAGTAAGCTCTCGAAGCTGTAACGTGAACCAGAAGAAGCTTCACGAGTTACAACTGCGATAGGTTGATCCGCACCACCTATGGCTTTCCAGTTTGTGATATTTCCTTTGTAGATATCGAATAGCTGTTCACGTGTAACGTTGCTTACACCGTTTGAACGGTTAGTCACGACGGCTAGGCCGTCAAAGGCAATTGGAAATACCTTCAATTTTTCGCCCTGTTCGCGGTCAGTTAAGTAACGTGAGCTCATACCAATATCAGCGACACCTTTATTGACCATGGTAATACCCGCTGTAGAACCGATGCCTTGAACCGCAATATAGTTATCAGGGTGAGTCTTGTTGTACTCCTCAGCCAATACATCCATCACACGTGATACGGAAGTGGAGCCCGAAATATTGGTTTCTTGTGCAAAAGCAGCGTGAGAAGACAGGGCTAAGGATAAAAGAGAGGCAAGCGCGACTCGTAACATAAACAACTCCTAGTTAATAACATTTGCCGGCTATGATAGGTCGGTTATATGACAATTTTGTGAAATTCTATCCGCTCAATGTGTCGCTATTAGCTTGATGAGTGAAAGCGAGTTAGGTTTACAAAAGCAGGATTCGTTTCTGGGAGCAGGACGGGTATTTTGTTTGCGCTAGTTCGCTAAAATGTTGGTTGAGTCCTAAGCTAAACAAAGGAATTCACTACTTAGAAGTTTCTATAGAGTTTCTATGGAGTTTCTATGAAATTACAAGGGGTGTTATGTCCGTCATTCATATCGAACTGAATCGTCTTTTAATTGGAGCTGAGAAGCTCTGTACATCTCGAAATCGCAGTTTACCTGTCGAGCTAGGCAAATCCCTTTATGAAGAGTGTGAGGGTGGTGTGCTGTTTTCTCAGGCTCATTATCTGCTCGACTCATCTCATAGCGATTACACAAATGAGATCGCCTGCGTTAGTTTTGATGAGTCACTATCATGTTGGTTGGTAATGGTGCCGCTAGAAGGTGATGTAGAAACCGATTCAGTAAATTGGGGGCCTTATCCTTACCTACCTCAATCGAAGGATCTTGATGCTATTTTGTCTGAAATAGAAAAAGACCCTAAATCGTACTTCTGGTCGTGATTATTCTGTCGAGATGTTTGCGAGGGGCTTGATACCTAAAACGAACAACTTTTTTAAACTCACATCATTGCAACCTATCTGCGTCACTAAAAACGGTCTATGTTAGTAAAGCTTATCTGCGTCAGTAAAACGATCTATGTTACTAAAACTATCCGCATCACTATAAATGATGGATGTCACTTCAAATTATGCCAATAAGATTGCGTAGTTACCAATCACAGTGAGTAAGTGATCAGTGATTTACTACGATTGGTATTAATAAGATTGTGAAACCAAAGACCGGAAATCTTTTGGTGTTTTGCCGTGATAGGTTTTAAAGGCGGTACTAAAATGCGCCGCACTTTTAAACCCGGATTCATAAGCAATTTGAGTAATCGATTTGTTCGATGTTCTGAGTTGTGTGGCTGCGTGGGCGATTCGCTTTATCTTTAAGAGGTTTGAAAACGAAAGGTCTTCCGCCGATAAACGGCGTTTAAGTGTGGCTGGTGACATCCCCATATAGCTGGCTAGGGTATCGAGTGAGATATTATTTTCTATATTCTGTTCAATGTAATGGATGACCTTTTGTGTCACCGTCAATCTAGAGATCCGGCTAATAATCGCTAATAGTTCCGGATACTGCTCAACCATTAAAGACAGTAAACCTAAGCCTAGTTGGGTGAGTGCGTAATCATTCTGAGTCGATGAATTGGCCAGAGACATGATGAGCTCTTTCAATTGGCATATTTCGGTATCCGTTTGATTGAACTTAATGTACTTATCTGGAGTTTGAGTGGATTCTAAATCACTGAACTGATTTATGAACTTTTGGAAAATTGCCAAATCAAAATCTAAGCAAATCGCACTAAACTCACCATTTTCAGTGTCGACCGTGATGTCTTTAATCTGACCAGAATTGTAAAGCGTGAAATCTCCAGCTTTTAACGAGGCTTGAGTGCCATTGGGCAGCATAAAAGATATGCTTCCTTTCGATACCATAAAAATACCGTTTTTAGAGGCGGGGTAGCGTTCGCGTTTCCTGGGAATAAAGTTTCTGAATTGAGTGACCGTGATTGATGGCATAGTGAACTTCTTTGGCGTTGTAGATTAATTGCTTTTTTAAGTATTGTTTAAGCATGAGACATTTACAAAAAAGGCGCTAATAATTAGCGCCTTTAGAAGTAAACCTATTAGAAATTAGGCTTCGGTTTCATTTGTTGTTTCAGGCTCGCTAGGCAAGTCCGCAAAAACTTGTGTAGGTTTTGCTACCAAGTTACGGTTTTCCTGATTAACTTCTGAGAGAACTACTTCTAAAACGTCTCCCAGTTTGTATACCATTTCTTTATCGATAGATACAGTACCCATATCACCGTTGCACTCTATTCTCTCTTTATTATCAAGAATGAGAGAGCCAGGGATAAACGCCGCTGCACCATTGTCAAGTAGGCGTACACGCATACCTGCGCGGTTAATATCGAAAATCTCTGCTTGGAAACGAGTTTCTTCAACTGGAGCGTTCGCTAGAGTACGAGCATACAACCAATCGCCAACGTTACGTTCAGCCATACCGTGGTGACGGCGGTGCAGGGCAAGTTCATCACCAATGGTTTCGTCTGGTGTTTGAATTGGCGCTTTACCTAGGATGTGTGCTTTAAGCATGCGGTGGTTAATCATGTCACCGTATTTACGAATTGGAGAAGTCCAAGTTGCGTAAATGTCTAATCCCATTGCGTAGTGCGGCGCAGGTTCATTGCTGATCTCGCTGTATGCTTGGAATTTACGAATACGGTTGTCGTAGTAGCTGTTGTCTAAAGAACCTAACCAACGACGCAGAGTAGCAAAACCTTCCAGAGAAACGATCTGCTCTTCTGTAAACGGCGTCTCTGCTTCTGGGTTAACCAACTCCAGAACGTCTGTTAATTTCTCAGCTTTAAAACCAGAGTGACAGTTAAAGACACCTTGGTTAAAGCTTTCTTTTAATACTCGACCTGCACAGATGTTCGCGCTGATCATAGACTCTTCAACCAACTTGTTTGCGCTACGACGCATGTCCGCGTGGATAGCGACAACATCGTTGTCTTCGCTAAGTTCAAAGCGGTAGTCAGGACGATCTGGGAACACAACCGCATTGGCTGAGCGCCACGCTGAACGTGCTTGAGCAAATTGGTGAAGGTCAGAAACAATCGCAGCAATCTCTTCTGACGGTTGCCATTTCTCTGATGCACCTGTTTCTAGCCAGTCTGATACGTGGTCGTAAGCAAGACGAGCGTGAGATTTGATGTTTGCAGCGAAGAAGTTAATGTCATCACCGATAACGCCATCTTTAGATACCGTTACTGTGCAGCAAAGTGCCGGGCGAACTTCGTTCTCTATGAGTGAACATAAGTTGTCAGCTAGATCGCGAGGCAACATTGGGATGTTACGACCAGGCAGGTAAATAGTGAAACCACGCTCGCGAGCCACTTTATCCATTTCATCATCTGGAGAGATGTAAGCGGTAGGATCAGCAATTGCGATAGTCAGTTCAAAATCACCGTTCTCTTTCTTCTTAGCGTAAAGCGCATCGTCCATATCTTTTGTGCTTTCGCCATCGATAGTCACAAAAGGGACGTGAGTCATGTCGATACGTTCAAGATCAGCGTCGTCTTTGATCTGCCAGTCGTCGATGCCTTCAGGTTCGCTGTTTGGTAGGTCATTTTGCGCTAGCGTTACCCACCAAGGCGCGATTTTGTCGTCAGCGTCTGTGATTTTCTCAGAGATCTGAGCCAAGAAGCCGTTGTCACCTTTTAACGGGTGCTGAACGATATGAGCAACAACCCAGTCGCCTTCTTTAAGCGTTTCAGGGTTCAAACCCTTCTTTGCTTTCGCTTTAAGCTGCAGTTTTTTCAGTTGCGGGTGATCTGGAACAACGTTCAATCGACCTTTGAAAAGCTTAACTCGTGCAATAAAGCGAGTAAGACCCTGTTCAATCAATTCCTCTGGCTCTGCGACTTCGCGCTCTTTCTCTGTGCGAATGATGGCAATCACCTTGTCACCGTGCACACATTTTTTCATGTACGGCGGTGGGATGAAGAAGCTAGTTTTGCTATCGACTTCGAGAAAACCAAACCCTTTTTCAGTGGCTTTGATCGTACCTTCCTTTTTAGGGAGGGTTTCTTGGATTTGCTGTTTGAGTTGAGCGAGTAGAGGATTATCTTGAAACATTTGACTTTTATCTATCGAGGACAATTGAGCACACTATAATCATTGCGAGGCTTGATTACTACTTAAAGGCGAAGTGAGCGTAAATTAATTGCCCTCTTATTTAACTAGGTCAATTTGCTAGAAGTTTGGTGCTGTGACGAGATATTCATCAAGTTTTGACGATATGATAGCCAGTGTTGATGTAAAACCGAAAAATATGTGATGTATTTCAATTTTTTCTGGCTTTTTTTATGCATTTAAGGAATAATCCGCCTCCCTTAGACGTCCCTAATGGCTTGAAGTGTTTTATTACTGCTTCGTAACTCTGAATGGAATCAGTATCTGATTGGATCAGTATTGGAATTGATAGAGCTCCCGGGACCTTTTGTTTACTTATATATAGTGGGATCCCAATGTCCGAATCTGTAATTCAATTTAATGAATTAGCCCTAAACGAAAACATTCTTTCAGCTCTTGATAGCATGGGTTTCGTTTCTCCGACTCCAATCCAAGCAGCAGCTATTCCTCTTCTTCTTGAAGGCCGTGACGCACTAGGTAAAGCACAGACTGGTACTGGTAAAACAGCAGCATTCTCTCTGCCTTTACTTAACAAAATCAACCTGAACCAACATAAACCACAAGCAATCATCATGGCTCCTACTCGTGAGCTAGCGATTCAAGTTGCTGCGGAAATCAAAAACCTAGGCCGTGATATCAAAGGTCTTAAAGTTCTTGAAATCTACGGTGGCGCTTCAATTGTTGACCAAATGCGCGCTCTAAGCCGCGGTGCTCACATTGTTGTTGGTACTCCAGGTCGTGTTAAAGACTTACTAACTCGTGACCGTCTACACCTAGATGAAGCGCACACATTTGTTCTTGATGAAGCAGATGAAATGCTAAAAATGGGTTTCGTAGATGACGTTACTTGGATCCTAGAGCAAGCTCCAGAATCTGCACAACGTGTACTTTTCTCTGCGACTATGCCTCCAATGGTTAAAACTATTGTTGACCGTTACCTACGTAACCCGGCTAAAGTTGATGTTGCTGGTACTAACCACACAGTTGACAAAGTAGCGCAGAACTACTGGGTTGTTAAAGGCGTAGAAAAAGACGAAGCAATGTCTCGTCTTCTTGAAACTGAAGAAACTGACGCGTCAATCGTATTCGTACGTACTCGTCAAGACACTGAGCGTCTAGCTGATTGGCTATCTGCACGTGGCTTCAAAGCTGCTGCACTGCACGGTGATATTCCTCAGTCTCTACGTGAGCGCACTGTTGATCACATCAAACAAGGTGTTATCGATATCCTAGTTGCAACTGACGTTGTAGCACGTGGTCTTGATGTTCCACGTATCACTCACGTATTCAACTACGACATCCCATTTGATGTTGAATCTTACATCCACCGTATTGGCCGTACTGGTCGTGCTGGACGTAAAGGTAAAGCGATCCTACTAGTTCGTACTAACCAAATTCGTATGCTTCGCACTATCGAGCGCGTAACTAAGTCTCAAATGGAAGAAATCCAACTTCCACAACGTGACGAAGTTGCTGCTGCACGTGTTGCTAAGCTTGGTGCTGAGCTTGAAACTGAGAAAGAGAGCAAAGCTCTAGAAAACTTCGCAGGTTTAATCTCTACACTACAAGAATCTCTAGAAGTTGATGCTGCTACTCTAGCTGCAATGCTTCTTAAGCGTCAGCAAGGTAAGAGCCCTCTATTCTACGTTGGCGAAGACCCAATGATCGCTGCTATTGAGCGTGATAAGAACCGTCGCAAAGAGCGTCGTGAAGATCGTGACAATGGCCGTGACGGTGGTGGTCGTAACTTCAATACTCAAGATTGGGATACGTACCAACTACAAGTTGGCCGTGAGCAAGGCGTTCAGGTTAAAGACATCGTTGGCGCACTAGCAAACGAACTAGGCCTAACTAAAGGTTCTATCGGTGCTATCAAGCTAGACCAAGGTTCTACTTACGTTCAACTGCCAAAAGCAATGAACTCTGAAACTGCTGGTAAGCTAAGCAAACTTCGCATTCGTCAAAAAGAAGCTGGCGCTGTAGTTGTTGATTTCAATGACTTCCGTGAGCCTCGTCGTGGCGGCGGCGGTCGTGATGGCAACCGTGGCGGCGGTCGTGGCGGTCGTGATGGTGGCGGCTACCGTGGTAACCGTGAAGGCGGTAATCGCGAAGGTGGTAACCGTGAAGGTGGCAATGGCGGTCGTGGTGGCTACCGTGGCAACCGTGACGGCGCACGTGATGGTAACTCTGCTGGTGGTCGTGATGGCGAACGTCGCTTTGACCGTAACCGTGGTGGCGATCACCGTGGTAACCACCGTGGCGAACGTGGCCATGGCAACGCAGCAGGCAATGGCGGCAACCGCGGTCGTCGTCCAGAGCGCAACGAAGGTTAATCAACCTTTAGTTTAAGTGAAACTTACAAGCCAAGTGCTTATAGGTGAATAGCTTAAATAGTGAATTTAAAAGCCGAGCTTAATGCTCGGCTTTTTTGTGCCTGCTATTTGAACTTTAGCTTTGGTTGGTTCTATATATGCGGCAGCTTACTTCAACTAAACTTCGTCCCTATATTAAATGTTAGCGCTTAAACTTAGCTGTATCACGTTCTAAGTCTATATTGAAATAACGTGCTACAAGATACTAAAACAATGAGTGAAGGCTATCTAAGCGACGTTACCGTTCATTTATTCGTAGAGTTGTACTCGAATGCAATTAAAAGAAGATCGGACTTCGTCGTTCACTATTCCCAACTCTTGTGATCTTTTTGATGCAAACATTGAGCAATTGATAAATCGAGCAAAAAGTAATCGGTAATGATAAGCAGACAAAAGGGAAGGGGGCTAGGCGGATTACGTGCATTGGTTCGATTCACTCTAGTTAACTTAATCGAGTAAAAATTAGGGCGTGTTGAT
>NZ_JBFRLX010000212.1:0-963 GCF_041470165.1 Vibrio sp. 10N.286.46.A8 | reverse complement strand
TGCTGAAGCTTGCCGTCAGGTTTTTTGATCCACAAATCGTTGGTGTAGCTCTCGATTTTGCCGTTAACCGTTAAACTGAACGTATTCTCGTCGAATTCGCCAAGCTTCACGAATTGGTCTGTGGTAACTAGGAACGGGTCCATGTCGTCCACGCCAACTACATCTGAAATCACATAGTAGTGGTAAGTCAGAGGCTTGCTTGCATCATTCGGGTTGCTGCGATACGCCACAAGCTTGAATGGTTCCGTTAATGGAAGGTCGAGCGTTTGCTTGTCCATGGTCGCTGGAATCGGGATAAACAGCCAAGCGGTAAACAGACCGCTTAATAAAACCATCAGGAAGAAAAGAGTCTTAATTGCTTTCATAGCAACCTTCAAAATAGGTGATGTAGAAGACGCTATGGTAACAGGTTTGATTTGCCGATTGTAAGAGTATGAATAAGTGAAGGCGACACCTGTCTGTTAGGAAACTTGAACGAATTGACACACTGTTCATAAGTCACAATCTACACTAGTGCGAGTGACCTTGAGATAGGTTGATCATCACAACACCTGCTGCCACAAATAACATACCAATCCACACCATAGTATCGAGGTGCTGGCGGTAAACAAATGTAGAAATCAAGCTCACAGTTACGATAGCCAAGCCCGCCCATAAAGAGTGCACCACACCTACAGGCATCCCTTTCATGGCTTGGCTCAAAAATAGAAATGCCGCCAAGTGTCCTGAAATCACCAATAAAGCAGGGATGGGGTTGGACAAACTGAAACCGTCGGTTGCTTTAAGTGCTACGTGAGAAAGTGCTTCCGCCATCACGCCCATCATTAAGAAAAACCAGCTCATAGTCGTACCTTTTAGTTGTATTGTTTTTTGTTGGTATAGCGGGGGTATTTGAAAGTGTTAATCGTTGTTGCTGATCTTTAGTCACAGCGTATTTGCCCAAACAGCAGGCACAAAAAAGCC
>NZ_JBFRLX010000211.1:0-17526 GCF_041470165.1 Vibrio sp. 10N.286.46.A8 | reverse complement strand
ATCCAAGTCCGTCGTCAGTCAGCACCTCAAAATTCTGGAACAAGAACTAGGTGCTTCACTTCTCAAACGCACAACACGGAGGCAATCTCTGACCAGTATGGGTGAGCGTTTCTATTTAAGTTGCAAAGACATCAACGTGATTGCTGACTCGGCTTGGGATATGGCCAAAGCTGAGCTAGAGGAGCCACAAGGTCGAATTCGTATTACTGCACCGAATGCTCTTATGGACTTGCTCGTTGCCCCTGTTGTCGCAGATCTAATGAAGCAATATCCCAAGCTAAAACCCGAGCTGATAAGCGATGATCAGCACTTAGATTTCATGGAACACGATATTGATCTCGCAGTACGAGTAGGAACTTCTCGTGACAGTAACCTAAAGCAGAAACGCTTGGGCGAGTTTAAAGACGTGTTGTGTGGCGTTGAAAGCATGCGTTCTCGTGAGCTTGAATCTATTCCTTACATTGCTAACTCATGGCAAGGTAAGCAAGTCTCTCATCACTTTACTTCTCAAACAGATCAAAACTTTATTTACCAACAACAAGCAAGCTGCACTACGAACTCCTTTCATAGTTGTCTCGCGTTGATCAAATCTGGTGTCGGTATCGGTGTGATCCCAGACTTCTACCTATCTCAGTTATCGAATGAGGTTATCGACATCATGCCTAGCTTTCAATTACCCACTAACACGGTTTATGCATTGAATCCATTCGCTTCAAACACACCGATTGCCATCAAACTTTGCGTCCAAGCGCTGGAAGAGAAGCTCAAACAGAACTTTGTTTAAAACCAATTCGATAAGTCAGTGATTTAGTAAAGAGGCTTAAAACCAAACTTGCCTAATAGATTGCCCAAGAGTGAAGATACAAAAACATAAAGACACTAAAAAGCCCGAGTATAAACTCGGGCTTTGAATGGTTTTCTTTATGACTTATGAGGAGCTAGATTGCCTGACGAAGTTGGAAATAACGTCCTTCTTCGTTTAACAGTTTCTCGTGAGAGCCGTGTTCTACAATCTCGCCTTGTTCAATCAGAACGATCGAATCCATCGACTCCAGACCAATCAAACGGTGCGTAATGAAGATAACCGTCTTGCCTTCGAAGTGCTTCTCGAACAGCGCCATGATGCTCTGCTCGGTTTGCTTATCTAAGCCTTCTGTTGGCTCATCAAGAAGCAGGATAGGTGCATCATGAAGAATGGCACGTGCGATACCAATACGGCGCTTCTCACCACCAGACAGTTGACGACCACCGTCACCCAACCAGCTATCAAGACCGTCATTCTCAAGCAGCTTTTCTAGACCAACGTCTTTAAGGATGTTAGCTAGGTGCTCATCGTTGGCATCTGGTTTCGCAATCAACAAGTTGTCACGCAAAGTACCATTTAGAATGTCGACACGTTGGCTTACTACACTGATTGATTCACGAAGCTGTGATTCGTTCCACTGCGTCAGTTCAATGCCCGCGATTGAGATATAGCCCTTTTTAGGATCCCAGTAGCGAGTCAGAAGCTGGATCAGAGTCGATTTACCTGAACCCGTTTGACCAACAATCGCAACCTTGTTTGTTGCCGGGATCGTTAGGTCAACAGCGTTCAGAACACTACGCTCAGAATCAGGGTAGTTGAACGTCACGTTTGAGAACGTAATATCCAGCGGCTTGTTGATGTCGAGTTTCTCTTCAGCAAACTGAACTTCAGGTTCCGACAGAATCACTTCGTTCAAGCGACGAGCAGAAGATAGAGTTTGACCTAAATGCTGGAACGCGCCTGCGATAGGCATTAATAGTTCAAAACTTGCCATGGTTGCGAACGCCATTAGCGCGATGAACGGGTCTGGTGCATTACCACCTACACCGTCAGCCGCAAGCCAAAGCATAAGAACAAGCGTTAAACCGTTGAACAGCATTAGTGCAGCTGACGCCATACCGGTTAGGTTGGCATTCACAAACTGATTCGCCATCAGCTTGTGTTGCGTTTCTAGAATCGCATTACGGTACCGCTCTTCAGCACCAAACAGAGTCAGTTCGCTGTAGCCTTCAATCCAATCTAGCGTAGTCACACGAAGATCAGCTTTGTTCTGTGTCAGTTCACCGCCGTTACGCTTGCCCAGCTTGTAGAACAAGATTGGCCAAACCAACAGCATGATCAGAAGGATAGAACCTAAGATCAAACCAAGCGAACTATCGAACCACATTAAGAACAGAGTCAGGAAGAAAATCCCGAACACACCCACCGTCACTGGGCTTACTAAGCGCAGGTACACGTGATCCATCGCGTCTACATCAGCAACCAAACGGTTCAGTAGGTCTGCGTCACGAAGGTTTGAGATACGACCTGGGATCAGCGGAGCCAGCTTCTTGAAGAAGAAGATACGCAGATCAGTTAACAGTTTGAATGTTGCATTGTGGCTGACAACACGTTCACCCCAACGACCCGCAGTACGGCTCATTGCCAAACCACGTACACCACCACCCGGTAGCATGTAGTTGAAGGTTTCACGTGCAATCGTCAGGCCTGCAACCGCAGAAGCTGAAATGAACCAACCCGATAGCGTTAACAAGCCGATAGAAGCCGACAGAGTAGCAAAAGCCAATAGCATGCCTAGCGATAGGCCAAACCAATGCTTTTTATAGAGTTTCAGGTAAGGCAGTAAATCACGCATCTAAATTACCCTTATTATCTTGTTGAGCTAAGTTCGCGTTCAGCATCTCTTCAAACAAACCACCCGCAGTTGAAAGCTGAGAGTAATGACCTTGTTCAACCAGACCACCATCGCGCATCACCAGAATATTATCGACCGATTTAAGAGGAGCGAGTTGGTGTGTCACAAGTAGGGCAGTGCGGCTTTCAATGTTGCTATTGATACCTTTCATTACTAACTGTTCGCTACGAGTATCTAGGCTGGCTGTGGGTTCATCTAACAACCAGAACTGACCGTCTTGAATCATTGCGCGTGCTAGTGCCAAACGTTGAGATTGACCAACAGACAGGCCGCCAGAACGATCAGAAATCATATAATCCAAGCCGTGCTCGTTAACGAACTCGCTAGCAAATGATTGCTCAAGTGCATTCTCGACAACTTGGTCAGCGATATCGTGCGTACCTAGAGTGACGTTGTCACGAATACTACCGTGCAACAACAATGGGTTTTGACCCACCCAGCTAATGGTTTTACGCCAAGAGGCTAAGTCGAGGTCACGCAATTCAATACCATTGATTTTCAAGCTTCCTTCATAAGGCATGAAACCAAGGATGGCATTGATCAAACTTGTTTTACCCGCACCACTTGGGCCAACTAACGCAGTCGATTGACGAGTGTTAAGCGCAAACGAGATAGGACCAACCAATTGAACACCTTCAGGGCTTAACACTTTGAGATCTTGAGCTTCAATATTGATGCCTTGAGCCGGATCGAGTTGAGTGTCGCCTGATTTAACCTTAGTGATGTCGGTTTCTAGGAACTCGACAATACTTTCCGCTGCGCCAACCGCTTGTTGCTTCGCATGGTAGAAAGTACCTAAGTCACGCAGAGGTTGGTAAAACTCTGGCGCCAAGATAAGGATGAACAAACCTGCGAATAGAGTAATGCCAACACCGTAGTGACCGAAGTTAAGCTCACCGATGTAGGTGAAACCAAAGTAAACCGCGGTCATCGCGATAGAGATCGACGTGAAGAACTCAAGTACCGCAGAAGACAAGAAAGCGATTTTCAACACATCCATGGTACGCGTTCTGAACACTTCAGATGCACCTTTAAGTACTTCTGTTTCAGCGTTGGTGCGGTCAAATAGACGAATGGTCGTCATTGACTGCAAACGGTCGTAAAAGTGACCTGAAAGGCGCTGCAGCGCTTTGAAGTTTTTACGGTTTGCATCGGCGGCTTTCATACCCACAAGTGCCATGAACATCGGCACCAGTGGAGCAGTTAGTAAGAAGATCAATCCTGCTGCCCAGTTAACTGGGAACACCACAACCAAAATAATGAATGGAATCATTACCGACAGAGACATTTGAGGCAGGTAACGAGAGAAGAAGTCTTGCATGTCTTCTACTTGTTCTAGCAACAGCGTTGCCCACGTACCGGCAGGTTTACCTTTAATGTAAGCAGGGCCTAACTCACGTAGTTTATCTAGGATGAGTTGCCTGATGTAGACCCGGATCTGTTCACCACAGCGATAACCTGCGATTTCACGTCCCCATGTACAGCCAGCACGGCCAACGACCGATAATGCCAAGCCTGCGAAATGACCAACCAGTTCAGATTTATCGACATTTTCGATGATCAGCTGGTGAAGAATAGAGGCGAGAAGAGCTGCTTGAGCAATTAAGAACACGCTTGAAAGTACGCCAAGGCTAATCGCAATCATAAGCCAGCGTTTCGCTAACTTACTCTGTTGCTTAAGCCACTTGTTCAAGCTGCGTTGTTTTTTCTTATCCATTATGAAGGCTTAATGATAATTATTATTTGTTGAGGGCGGCTAGTATACAAAAGAAAGCCCAGTGGATATACCACTGGGCTCTAGGGATTTACAACAAAATGTGATGACGCCCTGCATCTACTGAGGCGAGAGCACCGATAATCAAATCTGCAATCTCAGATTTACTTATCGTTAAGGCCATCTAGGAAGCGTTCAGCATCCAGTGCAGCCATACAACCTGTACCAGCAGAAGTGATTGCTTGGCGGTAGTTGTGGTCCATTACATCACCTGCAGCGAACACACCTGGGATGCTGGTCTGTGTCGCGTTACCTTCAAGACCAGACTGAACGATGATGTAGTCATCTTTCATGTCGACTTGGCCTTTGAAGATTTCAGTGTTTGGTTGGTGACCGATAGCAATGAATGCGCCCATGACTTCGATGTCTTCTGTCTTATCAGACTGAGTATCTTTAATACGAACGCCCGTTACGCCCATATCGTCGCCTAGAACTTCGTCTAGCGTGCGATCAGTGTGAAGAACAATGTTGCCGTTCTCTACTTTGTCCATTAAACGTTTCACTAGGATCTTTTCAGCGCGGAACGTGTCACGACGGTGAACTAGGTGAACTTCAGACGCGATGTTCGATAGGTAAAGTGCTTCTTCAACAGCCGTGTTACCACCACCTACAACCGCCACTTTCTGGTTGCGGTAGAAGAAACCATCACACGTTGCACAAGCAGAAACGCCACGGCCTTTGAATGCTTCTTCAGACTCTAAACCTAGGTACTTAGCCGATGCGCCCGTTGAGATGATCAATGCATCACACGTGTACTCGCCAGAATCGCCTTTAAGACGGAAAGGGCGGTTTGATAGATCGACTTCGTTAATGTGGTCGAACAGGATCTCTGTTTCAAAGCGCTCTGCGTGCTCTTTCATGCGATCCATTAGAGCTGGACCCGTTAAACCTTCAGGATCACCCGGCCAGTTTTCTACTTCTGTCGTGGTTGTAAGCTGACCACCTTGCTGCATACCGGTAACTAGTACAGGGTTTAGGTTTGCACGAGCAGCGTAAACTGCAGCTGTATAGCCAGCAGGGCCAGAACCAAGAATCAATAAATTACAGTGCTTTACGTCGCTCATGAGGACTCCGAAATTGAAATTGTTTTTATTTATAATCGCTTAGGATTGTATGGAAAATATGGAGGCAATAAAAGTGTAAACAAGGGCAGAAGTGTAATTAATCGTTATAGTTTATTATTGTCAGCTCTGCTCGCACCAATACAACGGTGGTTTGACACCCAATGAGTCAGAAGATTGTTCTGGTTAAATTCTAAGATCGTAGTCAATATTAGTGGGCCACTACAGATATAGCCGTGACCACTGAAGTTGCTTGATTTTAGCCAAAATCAAGATCATGCTCGGTGACATGAAAATAACTCTATCCAGTGAATAAAAAATTATGTTGATTAACCAACACGATACAACTCGCGATGGTATCAAAGCTGTATTCAATGCTAGTAACGGTTAGAGTCCTGAAGGAATTGCCGATGCACTGCTTACCCATGAAACAACGGTTAGACAGCATCTCAAAGACAATTCACTATCGAAGAAGCTCAAGCCTAAAAATGGTGGTTCAAGAAGTTACTTATCTGAGCAACAACCCCAAAGCTTGATTTCACACCTAACCGTGGGTACATATCATCATACGTAGAAGATTATTGCTCATGTTTTAACTGCTTATCGCGTGCGATATAGTGTTGTCGGGATGAATAAATGGTATCAGTTACAAAATGCCGAAAGGCGTGTCTCATAAGCTTGATGAAAATAAACAGAAAGCATTTATTGAGGCTTATGAAGTGCTCAAACCATCACCTTCAAGTTGATTTGACTGGTACTTCCACAAGTGGGGCTTGTGAAAGTACCAGTCAATATTGGTTACGGTTGTATTGGTGGAGGTGCTTGGAATAAATCATCAAGTGAATAGCGTTCAACAACTGTGACAAAAACGTAATCCGGTTTCCATTCTTGAATTAACTGTTCGAGCGCTTGTGTACCTAAAAGTTTACTCCAGTTTTGCTTCAAAATATGGCTAAAGGTAGCTGTCATATAAGGAGCTAAAGCGTTCCCGTATGAATCACTTAACCATAATACTTTTTTGTTATTGAGTGCCTTTGGTGTTGTGATTAAGTACAGGTCATCCCTATGCCCATATAATGGTGCTGTGCCTTTGTATACCACCGAATCTTTGTTGTAATCACTTATGATATGACTTAACTGTAAATTGTTTGCTTCTGTTATTGGATTAGGATCAGAATATAGACTGCCAACTCGGAGAAATCTTGTAAGGTCACCATGGATATATGAATCATTCCGTATGACATTACTCCAATTAAGAGGAGGTAAAACTAGGCCTTCATTATTGATTCGTAACATAAACTCATTGAAAGCAACTCCCGCACCGTAATAATTCCAATGCGTATCAGTCTTGTAGTATAAATCTTGAGTATTTATAGCGTCAGATATTGTATGCCTGATGTCGATGTAGATATCATTGTCATACAGCGTATGCGATATCGATTCGCTACTGGTTTTTGCCCATAGAGGTAGATATTCGTTGTAAATTGTACTCTTATTTGGCCCGACTAATATTTTATAGTCTGTTACACCGTTCTTTTGAAAGTACTTTTTCCAGAGTGTCTGTGATTCTATGATTACTGCTGAGCGTTCCTGAACTTCTACAGTTTGAAAGCCTGTACGGTAAGCTGAAATTGTTTTTTGGTGGTCATCGCCTAAAAAGAACCACCCATCTTTCCCAACAACAACGGAGTTAGGTTTGATGCTTACCCCTAGAGGAACTAAATATGGGTTTATTTTCCCTTCAATAACATCAAGTGAATAAAGGAACTTTGTATTAGTTAGATTTTCCTTTGTAAATCCACCTGAAAAAATATTTACAATCGGCAGTATTGATAAAATAACACTGATTAATAAGAAAAATATTTTAATGTTGACTCTATTGTTCAATGAGATTTTCCTTATTAAAAGTTGAAATATAGAAACACACTTGAAGATGAGCTTCTGATAATGTAAATGGATGCTGCAAACAAAAAGGCCGCTGAAATCATTTTTCCTATCCCAACACCTCTTTGTATCAATTCATATGAATTAGTTTTAGACAATAGATAAAAAGAAAAAGAGATGGTAGAGAATGGGATTGCATTTACGGCTACCATATTAGGAAGAATACCAAATAGAAGGTCAAAATTAGTGCCAATCCATGACAATTTGTTAGAAGGTATTCCCTCTATTGGTTTGTCGATTAGATTGAGCCCGATCATACTAGATAATAGGTTTACGGCGGTTGTAAGGTTTTCCGCCCTAAAAAAGACCCATGTCATATTGATGAATATAAACGTTGTCAGCCAAGCTAACCATGTTGGCATGTTTCCGCCAACAGATTTCCATATTCTGTGCAATACGAGAGCCATGCCATGTAACGCTCCCCAGATAACAAACATCCAGCTAGCACCATGCCATAACCCACCAATTAGAAATGTAATGAAAAGGTTGCTGTAAGTCGTTAGTTCTTTTTTCTTACTCCCACCAAGAGGGATGTAAATGTAATCCTTAAGGAACCTTCCTAATGTTATGTGCCATCTACGCCAAAAGTCTTGGATATCTAATGATTTATAAGGCGAGTTAAAGTTGATTGGTAGCTTTATATTAAATAGCAACGCAGCACCCATCGCCATATCGCAGTAACCACTGAAGTCAAAGTACAACTGAAAAGAGTAGCTCAAGCTCGTTAGCCAAGCTTCGTAGAATGATAATGTCGCGGAGTTATAGAACCCTGCATCAGCCCATATAGAAAATGTATCAGCTATGGCAATTTTCTTAAATAAGCCGATAGAAAATATAAATAAACCAAGCGAGATGTTTTTTCTTCTAGGAGCAAGATTCCATTTTGAATTAAATTGCGGCATCATTTCTTTATGATGAACTATCGGACCCGCAATTAATTGTGGGAAAAAAGTCACAAATAGCGAGTAGTTCAAGAGGTCATATTCTTTAGTTTCTTTTCTGTAGCTGTCAACTAAGTACGCTATTTGCTGAAATGTGAAAAAACTAATAGCGAGTGGAAGAGCGATGTTAGTATTTTCCAATGGCTGGGATAATAATAAATTCACATTCCCAATAATAAAGTTGGTGTACTTAAAGTAGCCAAGTAAAGCTATGTTTGTTATCACTCCAAAAGCCAAAAGAGACGACTTTTTAATGCCTTTATCTTTCTTGATTAGATGACTTCCTAAAGCAAAGTTGAATGCCAACGAGCCGAGAATTATGGGAAGGTAGGATGGCTCCCATCTAGCATAAAATATAAGACTAGCAACCACTAACCACATCTTCGCACAAGTATATAGTCGATACTTTGCTAGTATGAAATATATACAAAAGCAGATGGGTAAAAAGATGAATATGAAATTTATAGAACTGAATAGCATAGGGACGTTACAAGGTGATAATCGAACTGGGAATGATACACTACTTGAGCTGTACGTCTTTAATTTTTTGTATATAAACGTTCTCGGACGATCTCTAAATCAACCACCAGAATGAAACGCGGTTCTAAGATCGCATGATTTTGGTGTGGAGTGCGAACAGGGCCTGAGCGTCCAATTCCATAACTAATTTTATTGTCATTGCCTAATTTTTATTTTTCTGTAGTTAGTGGATTTTTGACGTGCAAATAACAGTCCAGGTACGCTATATGGAGCGGGCATAATCTCAATATCCTCTCGACCTTTTTTGATGGTGGTAAGCGATTACCACACATTAAAGTTATAGGGACAAAAGCTCGTACCTACACGATTGAAGCGGTGTTTGTTGGTTCCACTTATCTAGTCGATGTTAATGCCCTCATAAATAACTTTGATGTCGAGCCTAAACCTGATCGCGAATTTACTATTCTTGGCTTTGGTTAGCAATGATGCAATCCGAAGTATCAACATACTGTGAACAAAAATTTTATTAGCCTTAACATATCACCATATTTACTACACGAGTGTTCGCACTAAAGCATAGACTCGTTTTATATTGAGCTTTACAAGAACCAGAGACTCTTCTAGTGAAAGGATTGATGTATCTGAGTTAAATAAAATTTAAGATTGTGTCTTGAGCGCATTTAACGACAAATTTGAAGAATTAAAAAGATAAGGAATTAAGGTGGAATACCTAAATGTAATGCTAGCGAAAAAACACAAATTGATTTAAGGGCGGCCGAGTTCCCCCCGAACTCGACCTGTTCCAGACGCGCAAGCAAAGGCGTTTGGTTTCTGGCTTACTGATAAATTAACCAATTTCAGTTTGTTGTGTAAATAATCAATAGCTTGGCGACTGATAGGTAGATCGTATTTCGATGTGCAAATCATAGAAATGAATGATGGCAACCGTGGTGCCTGAGTTCATGCAAGGAGGCTGGCGTATTGAAGTGAAAGGGCCGACACAATATGAAACTTGTCTTTCTAGTCAATAATATCGTTATTATTTAAATTGTAGGTATTTATAACTGGCTAGTGGAGTGTGCTAGTTTTAAGAGTTGGTCATCTTTCATCTTGGTGTTATACACTGCTTTTTATTTCTAGATTGGATTTAGTGTCTGAATTATTAAATCTGACGGGATAAATGATTGTTTAATGTTGATTTGGCAAGATCTTCAAGTATCCTTTATGTAAATAAAACGTTAAATATCGAAAGTTAATTAACAATCATTAAGGAGTCGATGATGTTACATGCTCACGAAAATACACTACATATTACCCACCTCAGTAACCATGCAGTTAAGGAGTTGTCACCATCATTCTCTAAGCTACCAAGCACAGAGCATGCAGATGGCCAGTTCCGATTGAGAAGGTACTCAGTGGTTGAATTCAGTAATGGACAAGTCGTTGAGCTAGACAAACATAACTTTGTTCAGTCTGAAAACATTAATCACTTTCAAGGTGATGTTGTTCGTCAGTTCGAGCCGATTGAAGCGAATATTCTAAGCAGTGAGGGCATGCAGGAAATGTGTGAACTGTTTATTGAAACCAACGGGCTTGAAGACGGACAAGAAATCGAAATCCATCAAATCCGCATCGCCGCTATTTTTGAAGAAACTCAGGTTGCACCAGAAGGTGTTCACCAAGACGGTTTTGACCACATCGCGATCATTGGTGTTACTCGTCACAACATCGTTGGTGGTGAAGTGATGCTTTATCAAGATAGCCACGAAGCCCCATTCTTTAGAAAAGTGTTAGGCGATGGCGAAGTGGCAATGCTTGCTGATAGTAAGCTTTGGCACAATGCACAACCGATTCGCACCATAGACCATGGCGAGATGGGCTACATGGATGTGTTTGTATTAACGGCTAAGGATGCGCGCAATGTCCTTCACTCTTAATGATGTGCGCCAACAGTTTAGCGCGTTAGGTCAATATCATAATGGCAAGCCAGTCACTTTCTTTGATGGTCCGGGTGGTTCTCAGGTGCCTGAGAATGTTTTAGCTTCGATGACCGAATACCTAGGGCATTTTAATTCAAATCTAGGCGGACACTATTTTTCTAGCCAAAAGACCACAAGCTTAATGCAGCAAGCGCGAGAAGCCGCACAAGCACTGCTTAATGCGGAGTCTTCTGGCAACGTTGTGTTCGGTGCGAACATGACGTCGTTGACCTTCCAATTGAGCCGAGCGATCAGCCGCAATTGGAAAGAGGGCGATGAAGTTATCGTCACGGCGTTAGACCATTACTCAAATGTATCGAGCTGGCAGCAAGCGGCAGACGACAAAGGCGCGATTGTTCGCCAAGTTCGGGTAGATGAGTCGGATTGCAGTCTGGATATGGCGCATTTTGAATCGCTGCTTAACGAGAAAACTAAGCTCGTCGCGGTGACGTTTGCTTCGAACACGACAGGCTCGATTGTTGACATGGCGAAAGTTATCGAGCTTGCACATCAGCATGGTGCGCAGGTTTATGTCGATGCCGTTCATTACGCGCCACACCACTTGATTGATGTTCAGCAATTGAATTGTGATTTCTTAGCGTGTTCAGCGTATAAGTTCTTCGGCCCGCATGTTGGCATTGCTTATGTTGCGCCTCAATGGTTACACACTTTAAAGCCTTACAAAGTAGAGCCTGCAACCAATATCGGCCCAGGTCGATTTGAGACAGGTACGCAAAGCTTCGAAGGCCTTGCCGGTGTGATTGCGGCGGTGGATTACTTGGCGCAGTTAGGCGATCCCGCCGATTCATTGCGTTCTCGTTTAGAGCAAAGCTACGCGCTGTATAATAAGCATGAAAGCCAACTTAGTGAGTACTTTCTTAAGCGCTTGGCCGACCTTGAAGGTGCAAAACTTTATGGGAAAACCGAGTTTGATTCGAATCTAAGAACCCCAACGTTTGCGATTACCTTTGATAATCACTCGCCAGAGTTCATCGCTAAGAAGTTGGGCGAGCATAATATCTGTGTTTGGAATGGTCACTTCTACGCATTAGGGCTGGTGAAACAGTTGGGTATTGAAGAGCAGGGCGTGGTGCGTATTGGTTGTATGCATTATAACTCGATTGAAGAGATCGACTTGTTGTTCAATGTGCTTGAAGGGATCTTACGAAGCCACTAGCACTTAATAGCTACAGAATTAGAAAAGAGCATACTTCTCTCAAAAATATTGAGTAGGAAGTATGCTCTTTTTATTTGATCGAGCTTATATCTGTTTAACGGCAGTTATTCTATTAGGACGGTTACTAAGACTAAAACCGTTACTCGATTAACTCCATGACTTAACTAAGACAACTGCTTAACGAGAGCTGCACCTACTGCGTGCGCACTGGTTGGGTTCTGACCGGTAATCACTCGCTCATCAACAATTACAAGCTCATGCCAAGGTTGAACCTTGTTGAAACGCGCAGCGCTGCGAGCAAGAGACTCTTCTAGTAGAAACGGAATGTCGTTGATGGTGCCAAAGTCGATCTCTTCTTCACGAGTAAAGCCAGTCACCGATTTAGAGCTTAGTAGCTTCTCGCCATTGCTTAGAACAATCGGAAGCAGTGCTGCTGGGCCGTGACATACTGATGCGATCACACCGCCATCTTCATAATGTTTAGCTGCAATCGTTGCGAATTGCTTGTCGGTTGCTAGGTCAGAAAGTAGGCCGAATCCACCTGGGTAGAAGATGGCATCGTAGCTTTCTACGTTTACTTGGCTTACAGGAATCGTGTTGTTAATACGGTTCTGGAAGTCATCGTCAGCCAAGATCTCTGCGTTTACTGAATCACCTTCAATATCGGTTCCATACAGTGGACCTTTACCACCCTTGATAGACGCGATGTCGTACTCAAAACCCGCAGCAATGATCTCTTTCAGTGCATGAGTCAGTTCTGGAGCGTAAGTACCGTTCGCTTGGTCTGTATCGCCTAATGTTGCGTGGTTAGTTACTGGGATTAGTATTTTTTTCATGATTCGTTCCTTTGAGCACGTTTGTTTGGTTTCAGCGTCGTGGCTTTTATTTAGAAAACCAAAGCTTTCAATTTAGATACCGCTGTTTCGTTACCTGTAATACTAGTAGTAAACCATTTGAGTGATAATATGCCGAGTAGGCAAAACATTATTGCTATATAGCAATAGTGGATGTGAATTAGTCGGATGTGAACTCGTTAGATGTAAACAGGTGAAGTATGGATAGCTTTGAAGGTATTAATGAATTTGTGGCGGTAGCAGAGTGCCACGGCTTTTCTGCAGCAGCAAAACAGCTGGGGTGCAGTACCAGTCATGTCAGTCGCCAAGTATCGAGATTAGAAGAGCGGGTGGGTGTGGCTTTACTGGCTCGATCCACTCGTATGGTGAGTTTGACCGAGTCGGGGCATACCTATTATCAGCAATGCAAAGATCTGGTTATCGGGCTGCAACAGGCGAATGAACAAGTCACGTCTCAACAAACTCAGCTTAGCGGTACTTTGCGTGTGAGTGCTGCGGGTGCGTTTGCTGAAAATCATGTTGCCGCGGCGCTGATGGAATTTGCGAAAGATCACCCTGATCTGACTATCGAAATGAACTTCAATACCAATATGGTTAACTTCATCGAAGATGGTATTGATTTCGCGATTCGCTATGGTCGACTTGATGATTCTGGTTTGGTGGCAAGGAAGCTGGTGGATCGCCCAATGGCAGCGGCCGCGAGTCAGAACTACATCGATCAATTCGGTTTTCCAACACAGCCTGAACAGTTGAAGTGGCACAGCTGTATTATTGCCAACAGTGATCAGTGGTTGTTTGAGAAAGATGGAAAACCGTTAAACGCGGTGCGCGTACATGGGCGTTGGAAAAGCAATAACTCGAGTGCGGTACTTAAAGCTTGTGAAGAAGGGCTTGGCATTGTTTATCTTCCCAAAAGCAGCTTCAATGGCGGTCTTGCCAATGGGAAGCTCGTTCCAGTGCTAGAAGAATATTGGGGAGCAGGTACAAGCAGTTGGATCGTATATCAAAACCGTCGCTTTCTTCCACAGAGAGCAAGGCTGGCTATCGACTTCTTAGTTTCTTATTTTTCCGATTGGAATGAATAACCGAATAGATAATGCTTACATAGCTATACAATATCCTTGTTGTTTTTTGATGTGCGTAATAAGAAGGTGCTATTTGTCTACTTTTGATGACTTACGCTTACGATTGAGTTGTAGAGAAGCCTAAAGCAGTACGATATACTAGATATCATATTAATGTCCCTAACGCGTGATAGATTGTGTGGAAGCGTTGGCAGGATGTGTTGTTATGCTTCGGCTTATGAAGTGTAGCGAGAATGCGGAGTTGGCAATGTCTTCAATAAATTTCGAATCCACGTACGGTGTAATAACGATTCAAGATATGAATGTAGTGAGTGTTGACGCTAACTATGCTCGCATCTATGGATACCAATCACCGGAAGAACTACTTTCTGATATCGATAGCTTTCTAGATCTCATCTCAGAAGAGTACCATGTTTTAGCCTATCAAAATTACCTCGAAACGGTCAGTGGTCAACGAGACCCTCAGGTTCACACCTATACCAATGTTGATCGCAATGGCCGAGAGTTTACCGTGTTTTCTATCGATCATGTGACGGAGTGGCAGGGAAGACCTGCACTGCAAGTCACGGTTATCGATCTTTCCCCTGCGATTCAGCTGCAAAATGCAGTGCGTGAGCAAGATAAGATGTATCACGACATGATCATGCAATCAGGGCAGGGCATCTTGGTTCACCGAGATTTCAAACCGTTGATGGTCAATCAATCCTGGGTAAAACTGCAAGGTGGATCTTCCATAGAGCAAGTCTTAGCGCTGGATTCGATTCTTGACTTAGTACCACAGCAGAATAGCGACGGCATCTATAAACACTATCAAGCGATCGTGTCGGGTGAGTTGTCGGGAACCAGTACCGTGGTTGAAAATATTGGCTTTGACGGTGTTCATCGCTTCTTTAATATTTACGATAATGCAATTACTTGGAAAGGTCAGCGGGCCGTTCAAGTAGTACTCGAAGATGTGACTCAAAAGGTGATGTTGGAGAAGCAGTTGGTTCACCAAGCGAATTACGATGAAATGACGGATCTGCTTAATCGTAGGGCGATTTATGAATGGTTGAGAGAGCATATGTTCTCTAAAAACTACCTTGTCTGTATGCTACTAGATATCGATGACTTCAAGTCGATCAATGACACTTATGGTCATATGGTGGGTGATGAGGTAATTTGTGCTTTGGCTGGTATAACTAAGCGCAATGCCGAGAAAGTCGGTGGAGTAGCAGGCCGTTGGGGTGGTGAAGAGTTCATTATATTTATCCCAAATGCGTCTCTTGAAACAGCTCTCGAAGTTTCAGAAGAGATTCGCCAACAGTTCAATCAAGTCGAGTTCAAAGTGGGTGAACAAATTCGTTTTAACTCTAGCGTGAGTATCGGAATCAGCGATAGCCGAGCGTGTGAAGACGGTGTCACTATTGACGCACTCGTGAATTTAACCGACCAATCTCTTTATCGCGCGAAAGCCAATGGCAAGAATTGCGTAGACGGAGATGTAGTCGCGCTTTAACGCCTAAAACCGTCACCCAAAGACGAATAGAATCGACAACGAAAAATGCCCTCAAGTCATCACTTGAGGGCATTTTAGTTTTTGGTTATTAACTGAACGCTTCTCACTATAAGAAACGCCTCTAACTATGAGAAACGCTTAAGTTCTATAAATTAGGCAGACACTTCCACTTCGTAAGAGCCAAATTTACGGATGTTAATCACGCCAGTATCTAGGATAAGGTATTGACCTTTAATGCCTTGAAGTACGCCCGTCACTTCCGGGTTCTTATCAAAGTTGTGCGATACAATTTTCACTGGGTGCTGTTCAACTGGGTAGCTCAATGAAGTAATACTCTCACTGAGCACCTCGATAGCATCATCACCAAATTTCGCTCTGATCTCTTGAATCTTATCTTCTACAAGTGGCAATAGTTCTTTGGCTTTTTCAACCAACTCCATATCGTCACCGTCGCCTTTTAGCAGCGTGCGCCAGTTGGTTTTGTCAGCAATGTGCTTCGCTAATTCGACTTCAATAAGGCCAGAGATCCGACGCGTTTTTACCTTCAAAATAGGTAGGCCCTGAGTGGCTCCTTGATCAATCCAACGGGTAGGGATTTGTGTATGGCGAGTGATTCCAACCTTAAGGCTTGATGTGTTCGACAGGTAAACGAAGTGATCGACGAAGCAATTTTCTTCACCCCATTGAGGCTCACGACAAGTGCCTTGTTCGTAGTGGCAAGTCTCAGGCTTCATGATGCACATGTCGCAGCTTGCTAGCTTTTTCATGCACACAAAGCAGTGGCCTTGAGAGTAGCTTTTCTTAGTTTTCTTACCACACGAACAACAAAAAATATTACCAGTGTGGGTAAGGTTGATGGTTTTTCCAATCAGAGGGTTTAGCTCTACAAACTCTTCCCCTACAGGTAAACGGTAGGTAACCGCACCATCAAGGGAAGCACTCATTTTCTTGAGTGTTCCTTTTGCTAATAAAGACATGACATTACTCGTTGTATTTTGATTATTATTTCGTCGACTCGAACGCCTTGTAAGCAGTCGCTACGGTTAACGATGATTATGCGATGAGTATAACAAATAGAGCCTCTATTTATACGCAATATTACTTGATTCATGCAGTGAATAATTGACTGGAAATACGCCATCTAAATTATAGTATGACATTTTGTTAAGGTGTGATATAACGTTTTTAAGTCAATTGTTAGTATGCAATCTAATGATTAATTTTGCTTGTTTATATCGTCAAATCCCAACTATAGGGAACAAAAGCCGGAAGCTTAAATGTGAAATGGATTCATAAAATTGTTATCTTTCTAGTTATCGCAACACTTGCCATTGTGCAGTATTACCAGGTAAGTGGAAATCGTGTGATAACAACAATTACTCCTGAACAATATGAATTTATCGCGACCAGCGATCAAGTTGATAGAGGAGTCAGCACCTCCCAATTGTCCTATGAAAATGGGCAGTATATTCTCGATTGTGAGCTTAAAAAATCCGAATATCCGTGGCCTTACTGTGGGCTATCGATTCGTATTAGCCCAGATATAACCACTGGTCTTGACCTTTCGCAGTACCACACCTTTAGAGTCAATATTGATTACCATGCGAAGGCTGATTCTAGTGGTCGTCTGAGAACGTACCTACGTAATTACAATCCTGCTTATTCGGTTCCCGATGATGAGTACACACATAAGTACAATGGGATGGAGTTCTCTCCAGGAATCGATGGTGGCGTGATCGAGATCCCGATCAAAAACTTGCAAGTCATGACGTGGTGGTTAGCGGATAACGAGATTGCGTTAGAGCACTCAGCACCTGAATATTCGAACGTTAACATGGTCGAATTTGCGACCGCTTCTGGTGCCAAATTAGGTCATCATCGAATAATTATTCGAAGTATTGAGTTTGAGGGTTCGTATATTTCGGCTGAAAGCCTGTTCCTGATCTTGCTGTTTATCTGGGTGGGTACAGGCACTGTGTTTCTGCTTTCAGAATTACACCGCTCAAGAAAACG
>NZ_JBFRLX010000210.1:0-321 GCF_041470165.1 Vibrio sp. 10N.286.46.A8 | reverse complement strand
AATATTTACCGCTCTTTCTAAAAAGAACAGAAACATGTAATTCTAAAGCTATTACCATTCCAACAGAATGGTAATGAATTGACTGTGCCGAATAATTTCTTTCTACAAGAGAAAGTAGTTAAACGTATTGGTCACTCAGTTCATTGAAATCAATTTGTTACCGAAGTAACTGTTATTCCTAAGAATAACGTTTTGATATTCATCAACGAGTGCCCACACAGATTGATAGGTTTAAATTGTTAAAGAGCGTGTTCTCTAAAAAGAGAACGCTTTCAGTGCCTTAGCACTTAAGCAGGACGCGTATAATACGCTTTCCACTTT
>NZ_JBFRLX010000209.1:0-19278 GCF_041470165.1 Vibrio sp. 10N.286.46.A8 | reverse complement strand
CCGGAAGAGTATTACAAGCTGTATAGTAAAGAAGAGTTACTAGCACTTGCTGCTCAAACACAGCCTCTGAAACCAACATCGCTTGATGAATGGTGTATTCCTTTCGCTAAACATACGGATCTAGAAACCCTTAAGTATCCTGTTGCTATGGTTCAAGAGTATGGCTGGAGCGTATTCCGCTTATCTGCAACCGCTCAACTCTCTTTGGGGCAACAATCTAATTGTACCGTGTTAACCAACAGCCGATTACAATCTGTTGAATCGTTAGAGCAAGGTTGGTCTTTGACTTATACAGACGCTGAGAACCAAAGCTGTCACCTAACGACCGACTACTTGATTAATGCAAGTGGCTTTGAAACGGGCATCGTGGATGACTTTGTCGGTTCTAAGCAACAAAGGCTTGTTGAGTTCAAAGCCGCATACGTTACGCAGTGGCCGTATTCGCAAGAATGTAAGGAAGAGTGGCCAGAGGTTATCTTCCATGGCCCGAGAGGCACACCGCAAGGCATGGCTCAGTTAACACCGTACGCTGATGGTGTATTCCAACTTCACGGTATGACAGAAGGGATTACTCTGTTTGAGGGTGGGCTTGTTTCATCATCAACAGATTCATCACAGCCTCAACTGCCTTCTAAGCTTCTTAAGAAAATCGTATCGGGTTGGAGTGAAGAGCAACTTGAATTAAGAACTCGCGCTGCGATAACGCATATGTCTCAGTTTATCCCAAGTTTTAGCTCTGCACTGGTCGGTGGTAAGCCTTTGTTCGGTGCACAGCAAATTCCGGGAACCGATCCGAGCTTAAGGGCTTCAGACGTGTCATTCTGTGGTGATCGCTATGCTCGACTTGAAGTCGTCAAAGCATCTTCAACCCTAGAGGCTGCGCAAAAGGTCGCTGAGCAATGGTTTGATGTATCAGAGGCGGTATCGATTGAAAATACGCACTCAGTGACAATGTCACTTAACCTAAGTGATATTGAGAATAGAGCGATAGATTTGACACAAGAACGCGGATACCCAGAAGCCCTTGCAAAGGTATCAGGCCAAGATCACGCTTAATACTCAGTCATAATCTACTACGCTAAACATCTTCAATTCGGCTTACTTTGACAGGTAAGCCTAACCTTCATTCAAACGCCAACTAAGATACCGAAAACCAACCGAACTACATCTCTAGGCAATTACTTAGCTACAGAGAAAAAACTAATAGCCGAAAAATTGAGCCCACTGGCACCACACATCTTGTAATCCTAAGCGATCGCCTTTACTAAACGAGACTTTATGTCCAGGTTTGGCTTGTGCTAAGCGCGGTAAATCGATTCTGGCGACACATCCAATCTTCGGATAGCCACCAATAGTCTGTCTGTCATTAAGCAACACGATAGGTTGCCCATCTTGGGGGATTTGAATCGCACCTAAGGCAATGCCTTCAGACAATAGCGAAATATCAGGTGAATCAATCGATTGACCACTCAGTCGATAGCCCATGCGATTTGAATTTTGGTCAACGTGATACTGTGCGTTATACAAAGTCTCTTTTGCTGAACCAGTGAACAGCTCGCTTTGATAGCCTTCAATCACTCGCAGGTTCACTGGTAGGTTGTAATTAGGCGTGTATCGAAAGGTAACACTCAACGCTTTAAACGGGCGAGAGAGTTGGTGTTGGGTAAAAGTAATTTGTTGCCCTTGCTGGCATGGCTGTCCATCTTGCGTTAATCCACCAATCTTTTCACGAGTCACCGTAGAACAGCTATCAAGAGTTGATGGAACATCGAAGCCACCCTTAACGGCTAAATACGCCCTTAGTCCATTTTTAGGTAAACCAAATGAGAGAACTTGCCCTGCGAAAGCTTGAAAAGTACGCCAGTTCGACAGTGGTTTGCCATCGAGCTTCGCTTGTAAATCGCCACCACATAATGCCATCTCACAATCAAAATCGATTCGTAACGCACATTGACCAAGCGTGATTTCCAACGCCGCTTGGTTGACTGGGTTTCCGAGCAGGTGATTGGCCCAGCTATACGAGTAATCATCAACAGGGCCACCTTGTGTCAACCCGAGATGAGCGACACCAAATCGTCCGAAGTCCTGAATCAAGCTCAACGGGCCGGGCTTAATGACTGTCAGCGTTGGTTTGGCTTTAGTCTTAACCATTAGCGACACCTCCACTAGTCTCCATAAACTTAAGCGCAACAAATTCTTGTTTTGAAATCGCGATGAAACGGACGGTGTCACCGACATTAAGTAGAGACAGCGGCGTTTGTGTGGTATCAGCGTTCTTCAATTGGCTGTGATCAAACAGTGCTAGCGGGCAATTGCCAATAATATTCCAACCGCCCGGTGAGTCCGAAGGATACACCGCCGTTTTCGTATCCGCGATGGCGATGCTGCCTTTCGGCACACTTAAGCGTGGGGTTGAATGACGAGGCAAAGCAAGCTCGTTGACTACATCAGACATAAACGCAAAGCCAGGCGTAAACCCAATGGCACTGACGCTGTAAGTCTGTGAGGTGTGATGTTGAATGATCTCATCTAGCGACATGCCTTTGGCTTGATATCGGTCTAAGTCGAGTGCTGTTTCTGGTGAGTAATAAGCGGGAAGCTCGATAGTGTTACGCGTTTTACTAACACTAGAGAAGGACGAAATAGCATGACTCAACAAAGAGTTGAGTTGTTCCATGAACTGATGTTCTGAAATTCTATAAGGTAAGTAATCGACCAATATTGTTTGGTAAGCCGGTGTCACATTCATCAATACAGATGCTAAGTGTTGACGAATAGCATCGGAAAAATGAGCCATGTACTGCGCATATTCGGCGCTAGATTGACTATTTGAAGGCGATAGCGTCAAGGTCACCAAAACGCTGCATTCCGCGACTGGCGCTATATTGAATTCAATTTGATTCGTCGTCATTTCGTTTCCATACTTTTACTTGCCTTTGATTTACTTAGTGTCTTTTATTTGCTTATTTGGCGTTTCTAACTTCCGTGTCCAAACCAATACAAAGCAATTAGACCTTACGAGCAATTGGTTAGGTGCTTGTAAGGCGAGCGATAAGGCCATGCGTCATACCAATCACACGCTTCATATTAGTTAAAAGCGTTGAGGTCTTGTCTGATTTTTCTAATTAATGCGATGGATTGGGGGTTATCACCATGAACACAAATGGTATCGGCTTCAATAGGCAGTCTTTCACCTTCAATGGTCGTGACTGAACCGTAGTTAATGATTTGCATGACTTGGTTGTAGATATCGTCCTGATTAACGTAAACCGAGCCTTTTTGAGTTCGCGGCGATAACTGCCCATTATTCAAGTATGCACGGTCGGCAAACGCTTCAAACAAGAGGGGTAAATCATGATCGTCAGCAATATCTAAATACTGCTGATTGTCTGACGAAGAGAGGATCATTAGGGGGATGTTAAATTCAGCGACGGCTTGGGCAACGGCATTAAATACGTCAATGTTCGCCATCATATCGTTGTAAAGGGCACCATGAGGTTTCACATAACCAACAGAGGTGTGGTGATAGTGGCAAAGCGCTTGTAGTGCACCGACTTGATAGCACACGAGTTCACTGATTTCGTCCATGGTATGTGGAATAGAACGGCGACCAAACCCGACTAAATCTTGATAACCAGGGTGGGCACCAATTTGGGTGTGATAGTACTGCGCCAGTTTTATGGTCTTAGACATAACGTGCGGATCAGACGCGTGAAAGCCACAAGCGATGTTTGCCATATCGACCCATTCCATGACCGACTCGTCATCGCCCATCTTCCAATTGCCGAAACTTTCTCCCATGTCGCAATTAAGCAAAATCTTCGTTGTCACGTGGTGCTAACCCTTTACGTTGAGGTGAGTAATGACGGTCTTATAAATACCATAAATAAACAGTGACCTAACTCAAATTTTCGACACCAAAAACTGCATTTACTACAAGGTCTCGGCATGTATCAAACCCGCTAAAGAATGGATTGTGAAAAATGCTGCCTTTCATCAATGACGCATAGAAACTATGGTTAAAGATAATTGAAAAACAAGCGATCGACAAACATCGTTCCATCTATTTTGTTTCCAGTTTAGGGAGCAAACGTAGGGTAATTAATCATATGGCGACATTGATGTAATTCTGAAGGTTGGCGATGAGGGAATTGTTAAGTGAAACGGAACGGTTAATTTTTGTTCTCTCGTGTAGTGTGTCTGCCATAGCCGTTTGTGACCCAACCCTAAGCTGTTGTATCATAAGCGATACGTTAAGTGGTTTTAATTAAAGGTCGGCTAAACATGAATGTTTTAGTTACAGGTGGCATGGGTTACATTGGTAGCCACACAAGTATCCAGATGATTAACGCAGGTATGACACCTGTGCTTTTCGATAACTTATACAACAGTAAACCAAGCGTTTTAGAACGTATCGAAAAAGTATCTGGCGTTCGTCCTGATTTCATTGAAGGTGATATTCGTGATAAAGCGCTTTTAACTGAAACTATGAAGCAACACAATATTGAAGCTGTTATTCATTTTGCGGGCCTGAAAGCGGTTGGCGAGTCTGTTGCCAAACCTCTCGAATACTACGATAACAACGTAAATGGCACGTTAGTCCTTGTCGATGCAATGCGTGACGCTGACGTAAAAACATTAGTATTCAGCTCTTCAGCAACGGTTTATGGCGATCCTGCTAGTGTTCCTATCACAGAAGATTTTCCCACAAGCGCAACCAATCCTTACGGTCGTAGCAAGCTCATGGTTGAAGAGTGCTTAACTGACTTCCAAAAGGCTAACCCCGATTGGAGCATTACGTTATTACGTTACTTTAACCCCGTAGGTTCACACCCAAGTGGTGAACTCGGTGAAGACCCAAGTGGTATTCCAAACAACCTAATGCCATTTGTATCTCAAGTTGCAGTTGGCCGACGTGAATTCCTATCTGTATTTGGTAGTGATTACCCAACAAAGGATGGCACTGGTGTTCGTGATTACATCCACGTTATGGATCTGTCTGATGGACACATTGCAGCACTTGAGAAAGTAGGGCGTAAAGACGGTCTTCACATCTATAACCTAGGTACTGGCAACGGTTCAAGTGTATTAGATATGGTTAAAGCCTTCGAGAAAGCGAGCGGCCAAGCGATACCTTATAAACTCGTTGAGCGTCGTCCAGGAGATATCGCAGAGTGTTGGGCCGACCCAACGAAAGCTCAGAAAGAACTGGGGTGGAATGCGACACGCACACTGGCTGAAATGACTGAAGATACATGGCGCTGGCAATCAACAAATCCTGATGGTTTCCCTGGTTGATTGAGTGATTTCATGAATAGTTAACGTACAAAAAGATGCTCTAGGGCATCTTTTTTGATCTAAATCGAATAAAAAGTGATTTGGTGGTTAAAAAGTATCATTCTGTATCGGTTGTTGTTATCATGCTCGCGAATTATATGTTTAATGTTAATTTTCTTTGGAGTTAATCATGGAACTAGGCCTAATCATCACTTTCATCATTGCTGCTGCAGTAATGGTTAAGAAAGAAATGGCAGAGAAATAATTTCACTTTACCCCTTTTTGATACAACTTTTAGTGAAATAACAAAAGCCAGCTTATCGTAAGCTGGCTTTTTAGTTTCTACAGTATTTTTTTGTATGGCTTTATTTTGGAACGACCTAGATCTTTAATGACCTAGGCCTTTAATAAACTTAGCTCAACAACGAACTAGATCTCTAACCAGTTAGAACTCGTAGTTTGCAGATATACCCCAGTTACGACCCGGTTGAGACTTAATATCGGTGTTGAACTTAGAATCGTGCCCACGGCCTGACATGTCATTGTACAGCCAATATTTTTTGTCTAATGCGTTGAATAGACCCGCTCGCAAGGTTAAATCCGTGACAGGGCGGTAATAAGCAGTCAAATCAACAACTGTGTATCCAGCCACGTTTACGTTGTCATCGGAGTTCCACTCATCTTTCGCAGCAACCATCTTAACATTTAAAGCTGAACCAAAAGTCTCGCGCTCGATTCCAAGACCTAGCGTACCCGTTAGTGGTGCTACAGAATCAATGGATTTACCCGTAGATTTATCTTCACCATCAGCATAAGCGACCGCTAAACGAGTGTAGGTTCCAAATGGTGCGTCTAACAAAGTGTCTAGATTAATCGTTGAAGAAAGCTCTGCACCATAGATAGTTACTTTATCTAAGTTCTCTTTGGTGTATACGTCTTTACCGCCTTGTTTGCCCGTTTTCGTCTGGTTAATGAAATCAGAGTAATCAGTGTAGAAAGTGCTTAGTTCAAAGCGAGCATGTTCATTATTGCCACGAAGGCCAAGCTCGTAAGAGATACTTCTTTCGGCTTTCAAGTTAGGGTTAGCTTCAATGATGGCACCTCGAGTATAGAAGTAGTAGAGGTCGTAAACTGAAGGTGCTTTAAACCCTTGCCCAACTTGACCAAATACCGATAGGTTATCATTGATGTGGTAAACTGAACCTAGCTTAGCTGTGACGGCGTCATCTTTATTCTTCTCATATTGAGTCTTGTAGCCTTCATCCGTTGATGGGTCAGCAACAAATGAGTCATAACGAAGACCGCCAGTTACAATCAACTTGTCTTCCATGAAAAATGCTTGGTCTTGAACAAACACACCCCATTGCGTTATTTCTGCATCAGGAATACCAGTGCTACCCGGTGTAACAGTGCCTCGATCAAATTTATGGTCGTAGTTTTCTAGTTCAAAGTCATTCTGCAGGTATGTGAAACCATATGTGAACTCGTGATCCGCACCATCAATATTCACTAGCTTAGAAAGCTGTGTATCGACTTGCATGTTGACATCAGAAGCATCACGCTCACGAAGTCGACGTCCGTTGAAGCGAGTTGTATCGTAGTTTTTATTCAGAGTACTTGAGTCTTGGTAACTTAGAGACCAGTCTAAAGAGTCAGCAATGGAAGAGCTTAGCTTAAGCTGTTGTTCCAATGTTGCACGAAAACGTTTGTTGGTGTCTTTGTTGTAATTATCAGTATATACAAAGCCCGGCATAAGCTGATAGCCATTGTAGTTTAGCTCATCTTCATCATATTGACGTTGGTAATGCTCAACCGTAATACCAACCTTATTTGAATCTGATACATTGTAGAATGCTTTCGCTAGGATATTACTTAATTCCGTATCTGCTGGGTTCTCTGCACCACGATCTGGACCTTGAACTTCGCTTCCTGATGAATGAGTTTCTGTCTCGTGGCCTTGAGCGTATGTCGCCATAACGATCGTTTCTAACTTATCTTTACGCATCGCCCAAGAAACTGTGTTCTTGAACTGTTCATCTGCAGATGTATAGGTAGATTTAATACCAAAACGGTTTTCATCCCCGTCAGTTCTAAGCATATCCTCTGGATTTTTTGTTCTTAGCAGTACTGCACCACCAATGGCATCTGAACCGTAAAGCGTAGAAGCAGGGCCTTTATTCACCTCTATGACACTTAATGTATCGACTTCGATCGCATTCGAATATTTACGTTGCTCAGAAGCGCCAGGGTTATATGGTGTAGGTTGTTGAACTCCATCTACCATAAGTTTAACGCGATCACCTTCAACACCGCGGATGTTAAAGCCTGAAATACCAAAACGGCCACCGCCTTGAGCTTCTACTCCTGGCGTGTATTGAAGAGCTTGCTTTATGTCGCTAGACATTTGATTATCTATGTCTTTTGCAGAGACAGACTCAATTGAGCTTGAAACGTCTTCTTTGTTTTGTTCGGTACGCGTTGCTGATACAACAACCTCGTCAAATAGGGCATAATCTTCAGCAAAGGCTGATGTTGATGAAAGCGCTAAAACGATTGAAGCAGAGAGTAGGGATTGCTTATACATCTGATAGTTACCTTAGTTCCATAATATCATCTTGATTTGCGAAAGATGATATTGGATCTAAATGATAATTACTATTATTTGCATTTAAATAATTTTCAATATTATCAACTAATTCATAATTAGCGTCATTAAACACATGTATTAAAAAGAGTTTTTCAGTTCCATTCACTCCGTGAATGCTTCTCTTTTTGTGATTAAGATCTCACTTACAAAGTAGGAAAGTTATGCATAGTCCAATAACACTTGAAGCCTTACACATATTAGATGCCATTGATCGTCGTGGAAGCTTCGCGGCAGCGGCTAATGAAATGGACCGAGCACCTTCTTCATTGAGTTATCAAATCCAGAAGCTAGAACAAGACTTAGATATTATGATTTTTGATCGCTCAGGCCACCGTGCAAATTTCACGGAAGCGGGGCAGTTAATATTAGAGCAAGGAAGGATCATTCTTGGTGCCACTGAACAGCTCGTTAATGACGCGAGTATTCTTGCTAATGGCTGGGAGTTGGATTTAACGATTGCCTTTGATGGCATTATTCCGATTGCTAATTTCTTCCCATTAGTCGATGAACTCGGAAAAATAAGTAAAACTAGGGTTCGATTACAAGAAGAGATTCTAGCTGGATGTTGGGAATCTCTTTCAGACGGCCGAGCTGATTTATTGGTGTGCCCAAAGGTTGACACCATACCAAACGATATGAAAAGTGACATTATCGGTAAGATGGAAATGGTATGGGTTGCAGCATCGAATCACTATGTTCATAAGCGATCTGGTGATTTCGACCAAAAGGCGAGGGAAAGTTACAGGGTTATCGCAATTGCAGATACAGCGCGTGACCAACCTGCATTAAGCATCAATATTCTAGAAAAGCAGCCACGTTTAACCGTAACAAGCTTCCCAGCCAAGGTAGAGGCTCTAACTGCAGGGTTAGGGATCGGCACCTTACCGAATAGTGTAGCTAAACCTTTGATTGAATCTGGCGTTCTACAACAAATTTCGGGTACCGAACCACAGCTTATCGACATCGTAATGGCTTGGCGACGTAACAAAATGGGCGACGCCAAGTCTTGGTGTATTCAACACCTAAAAAAAACATGGGCGTTAAAGTAACGGCAACACCATATCTGCAGTGCCGTCTTCAAAACTGATATCTAGCTCAAAGCCCAACTTCTGGGCTAGTGTCAGCATCCCTCGGTTGGTCGGCATCGTCATGCCCGACATCTGCTTGGTCTGCTTGGTACGACAGTAGTCAATAACCTTAGTCATCAAAATGCGGCCTAATCCGACGCCTTTCAGATCGGAACGTATCAGAATAGCGAACTCTGCATCGGTGTTCTCTGGGTTAATCAACGCTCTCGACACGCCAATAATCGCGGGTACGCCTTGTTCCTTTCGAACGACCACAAATGCAATTTCTCTATCAAAGTCAATCTGAGTAAAGTTAGCCAACGCCTCATGATTGAATTCACCCACATCACTAAAGAAACGCTTGTAAAGGTCTTCTTTGGATACACGATGAATAAAATCAGCATGAAGCGGCTCGTCTTCAGGAAGGATCGGGCGTAACAACACCTCAGTGCCGTCCTTAAGTACGATATTCTCTTCCAATTCGACTGGATAAGGGCGAATCGCAAGACGTTCTTGAGGATCGCCTTGATATGCTTTCAAGATGATATCGGCATCTAATATCGTGAACTTGTCACCATTGGCCAGTACTGGATGGATATCCAAATCATGTATTTCAGGGCAATCGACCACCATTTGAGATATACGAACCAGCAACTCAGAGAGGCCTTCAATGTCGATCGGGTTAGGTAATTTCTGTAGGCGAATCTTGCCGCTCTTTATCGCTCGAATGATCAAGTAACGAGCCAGCGTCATATTCAGCGGTGGGAAAGCAGCAGCGGCATCAATCGATTCGTCCCACTCAGAGCCCCCTTGGCCAAGCAAAATGATAGGACCAAAGGTTTCGTCCGTTGTCACTTTTACACGTAGCTCCTGCCCGCCGGCGAGTTTGGCCATTCCTTGAATTAACAAGCCATGAATATGCGCAGTAGGGAACGACAGTTGAGAGCGATCGAGAATCGCCTGAGCCGCATTGGCGACTTCATTGCTGTTTCTTAAATTAAGCATGACTCCTTGCACGTCCGACTTATGTGCAATGTCTGGCGAACGTAGTTTAACTGCGACTGGGTAACCAATCGTTTCGGCAATATGTACCGCTTCACTTGGGTCAGAAGCTATCCAAGTTGGTAATACATCTAGGTTGAAGTGCTTGAAAAATTGGCTATTTTGATGCGTATCAAGGCTAACTGTGTCTTTATCCAGTAGTTGTCGTTCTATCCAATTTTTTGCATCTGCTAGATCTTCAATATGGACTTTTTCTGCCGTGGTTGGCGTTTCCATTAACTGACGTTGGTTACGTCTGTACTCGACCAAGTGCATGAATGCGACTACTGAACTTTCAGGTGTTCGATAGGTTGGGAAACCCGCTTCGGTAAACAACTTTCGTGCTGGCTTTGCTGTTAGCTCACCAGACCAATTCGTTAGAATGTTAAATCGCTTGTGGCGAGGATGCTTTTTAATGGCTTCAATAATTCGTTCAGCTGTTTTAGCTGAATGTGCGATCGCAGAAGGGCTGTGCATGATAAGAATCGCATCCGCTTCATCACCATCTAACAAGATGTTTATCGTATCGATATAACGTTGCTCACCGGCGTCACCAACAATATCGATTGGATTACTCTGAGACCAACTCAATGGCAAAACCTTATTGAGTTTCTCTAGCGTATCTTCAGAAAACTCGGCAAGTTTACCACCACGGTCAAAAAGGGTATCCACCGCCATGATCGCTGGGCCGCCCCCATTGGTCACAATAGCCAAGCGCTCTCCACGTAGTGGTACTGAATGAGTCAGAGTCTCTACCGCTGCAAACAGTTCATGTAAGTTCTTAACTCGCAACATGCCGCTGCGTCGGATCGCTGAGTCATAGATAATATCTAACGTATCGGCACCGCCAGTATGTAGCATGGCCGCCGCCCGGCCTTTAGCGGTTCGTCCGCCTTTTAACACTAGAATTCGTCTATTACGTGACGCAGCACGCGCAGCAGAGATAAAGCGCCTCGCATCTTTAATACTATCGACATAAAGCAATATTGCTTCGGTGTGAGAGTCGGTACTCAGATAATCCAATAGCTCTGAGAATTCTATGTCACTGCCATTACCTATCGAGATAAACGCCGAGAAGCCGATCTCTTTATCGTTCGCCCAATCTAGAATCGTTGTACACACTGCAGCGGATTGAGAAACAAAGGCGATTTTACCTGGCAGCGCCGTCACCGGAGAGAAAGAGGCATTCAAATTTAACCACGGGACAATAACTCCCAAGCTATTGGAACCAAGTACCCGAATATTGTTTGCCTTGGCTATTGCAATACATCTCTCATCAAATGTTCCACCACTATTACTTTGCTGCTGCATGTCGGAGGAGAGCACAATGACTGAAGCGATGCCTTTCTCGGCCAACTCTTCAAAAATAGCCACATTGCGTGTCGCATTAGTGCACAAAATAGCAAGGTCAGGCACGATAGGTAGCGACAAGATGTTTTTGTAAGAGAGGACGCCTGCGACAGAATCGTATTTTGGTGTTACTGGCATCACCGCACCTTTAAAATCCCCGTGCAACAGATTGTTCATGACGATATATCCTGCACGCGTTTCTCGTTGAGATGCACCAACAACAGCGATTGAACGGGGTTTAAGTAGGGGATCAAGATGATTCATAGACATATCCTAGCAATGCACGTAAGTTCATCGTAACTTACTTTTCATTCACGGGTTGATGGCAAATTCACCGAATTAAGATGAATAAGCAGACACTGCATAAAGTTTGTGAAATAGGTCACCCACTAATGGTGTATAATCTCAAAGTTAACTTGATTCTAAACCGACGTATCGGCATGATTTATAGTAATTATTATTAAGGATATAGAGCTTTCCATGAAAAAACTTGCAATTGTCACTTTGCCACTGCTCTTGGCTGCATGTGTATCTGACAACTACGTTACCAATGTAACGTCAGATAGCTATCAAGAAGAATTCAAAACAGCCAAAGTTGAAGCTCCAGTTGTATCTCAATCAGAGCAGAATGCTGTTATTGAAGAGAACGTGGCCAACGTTGTCAGAACAACACCTGTAGAACAAAAAATCACTCACACGACTAGAGCTAAGCCGGTTGCAACAATTACAGCTCCAACCAAGAAGCAACAAGACATGAACCAACGCTTTGGTTACACAGTTCAAGTTGTTGCTGTTGGCAGCCAAGCCAAAGTCGATTCTTTTGTAAAAATGCTACCAACCACTTCCCAACCAATTTGGGAAAACTACAAAATGGTTAACGGCACTAAGTGGTTCACTGTACTTTACGGTGACTACGCGACACGCTTAGACGCTAAAAAGGCGATTTCATCTTTGCCGAGCAGTTTTCAAAACTTAAAGCCATTCGTTAAGAGCATTGATGATATCAAGAACTCTGAATACCCAACGCTTAACAAGTTAAACTAAGTTTCAAATCATAAAGAAGGAGCAAATGCTCCTTCTTTTGTTTTATGACGGTTAGTTTTGTTTAATAGTTAATCGCTCACTCCTTAGATGACAATTTTAGCATTCAAAACACTGTACCTATTTCGACTTTTGTTTATCATTGAAGTCAGTATTCCTAGTTTCAAGGACCGAATTTACCCATGAACACCACAAACATCCTTCTACTTTGCGGCGGTGGATCTTCAGAGCATGAAGTGTCAATCGTTTCAGCCAATTACCTTTTTGAACAACTTAATAGCGTTGCAGATTTTAACGTTGTGAGAGTTGAAATTAAAAACGAAGGCTGGTGTCTTGATTCGGGTGAGTTGGTTTATCTTGATATTAACGATCAAACCTTACGTGGCGACAACTTAGAATCTAAAGTCGATTTCATTGTTCCTTGTATTCATGGTTTCCCGGGCGAAACAGGTGACATTCAATCACTGTTTGAAATGGCTAAGATTCCGTACCTAGGTTGTGGTTCTGAAGCAAGCAACAACAGCTTCAATAAAATCACATCAAAACTTTGGTACGACGCTCTGGGTATCCCAAATACGCCTTATCTGTTCTTATCCGACAACACTGAACAAGCTCATGCACAGGCGACACAAGCCTTTGAAAGTTGGGGGGAAGTGTTCGTCAAAGCGGCTCGTCAGGGATCTTCTGTAGGTTGTTACCAAGTTAACCAAGTGGAAGACTTAAGAGAAGCGATCAATAAGGCGTTTACCTTCTCTGATCAAGTGCTTATTGAGAAATCCGTGGTGCCAAGAGAGCTAGAAGTTGCCGCTTATGAAATCGATGGCGAGCTACAGATAAGCAAGCCAGGCGAGGTGATTGCACCTAATGGCGCATTTTACTCTTACGAAGAGAAGTACAGTGCAGACAGCCACTCAATTACTGAAGTTGAAGCAACTAACTTAACCGATGAACAGCGTGAATTGATTGCAGACAGCGCCCGCAAGGTATTCACGCAGATGAAGCTTCGTCACTTGTCTCGCATCGATTTCTTCTTAACACAAGACAATGAGATCTACCTGAACGAGGTGAATACCTTCCCAGGTATGACGCCAATTTCCATGTTCCCAAAAATGGTTGAACATGACGGCCACAAATTCAGCCAGTTCTTAGAGAACTGCGTGAGAACAAGCATTTCTTAGTTCACCCAAAATATCTTAGCCGTTTTATATAACTCATTAGATAACAAATAGCGCCTTGAGCTTATCTACCAAGGCGCTATTTGTTTTTAAGTCGGAAGCTTTTGGTTTTTAAAGTCAGTTGATTGACTAAGCAGTTTATTAACAATCTGCCTATAAAAAATCGTAGATAAACAAGCTGCCTTTTCACAAAGCCATCAGCTCATTGCCAAGGGATTAGTGCTTTAAACTTCATCTTCTCACTCTCAGAGGTACCCGAATAACCCACATATTGCGCAGGCATTGCAGGACTGAGCCAACGACCAAAATCTTGGATTTCTCTCACCTTAAGGCCTTGTTTCGACAGTTCTTGTGCGGCACCTACACGAATAGAGTTCCCGGAGAAATGGTGGTTGTCAGCCAATTGAAGTAAGTCACTTGCTCTTCTCAATATTCTGTAGATCGACGAATCATCTAAAGGTTGCAGACTGATATTTTCATGTTTATCTATCGCACGAAATACAGGCAACTCGTCTTGTGTTCCAGTAAACGAAAACCAACGCTCAAGTGCGGCGCTTGCTACTCGCGATAGCCTATACACTGAACCTTTTATTGTAATCTGGTAGTCATTCTCAACGCTCTCCACATTATCCATCGACAACGCCCTTAGTTCAGATCGCTTTAAAGCACACTCGAACATCACATTATAAATCGCGATATCTCTGATCTCTTTTAAGCTCGATTTCTTATGGGAAAGTAACGTGTTTAACTCAGTAAGGTGTGCGGATGTCATGGCATTGGTTTGTTTAGAGTCGCCAGCCATTCGAGATTGCAAGTGGAGCAGGGTAAAACGAACTTGCCTATGCTTGATTGGGTTAGCAAAGCTCAACACAGTATGCAACAAGCTAAGTGTTGCAGTGTAACGTTTCAAGGACGAGAATTTTCTTTCACTTGATTCAGTCTCAAGAAAACGCCGAACAGCAGTGATGGATGCTGGGAGTGTGTTGATACGATTTTTAGTACAGAACGAATGGTAGCGATTCCAATCACTGTAGATACCCAACAAGGAGTTTCGAGAGTACTGATATCCTGTTAACTCATCTATAATTTCAATTGTCGCGTGGCTGTTTAATTTTTCAACAAATGAATTAATTATCACAGAGTCCGATAAAATAGGGACTTTTTTTCTCAAATTACCGTACCTCAACAGGTGTTTTTGCCATATTATGCTTGATATCATTAGAAGTATACTTATGATTAACGTAATGAAAACAAAACGATGATCAATGGATATGGCAAATTCAGTTTACCGAGGCGTTCCTCTACAATCAGCGGATGCAAACAACACCGTTTGGCGTGCCAAGCTAAAAAACAACATTATTCAAGGCAATTTACCTGCTGTGAAAAAGAGTATTGATTGGTGGATTGATACTGCGACCCTTATTGACCCGAAAGAATTCACAGCGTTAAACAAGTCGAGAGCGTCTGGTGGTGGCTTAGCTGAAAACTTCCATGGTTACCAAATTAAAAATGATAGCGGTGAGCCTAACGCTTGGTATTGCATGTTTAACGGGCGCCTAATTAAAGGTGGCAAGATTGCAATCCAGCGTCATATAGAGGCTTTCTTACTCGCAAAACAAAAAGCAGCACAGCAAAAGAAGTAAAATTATGAGCCTAGTATATTCAACTGAAACAGGTCGTATTAAACCTGAAGAAGAGAAAATCCAGCGCCCTAAAGGCGATGGTATTGTTCGAATCCAAAAAGAAACAAAAGGCCGTAAAGGTAAAGGCGTTTCTATCGTAACAGGCTTAGACCTAGATGACGCACCATTAAAACTCATGGCTGCGGAACTCAAAAAAGTATGTGGTTGTGGCGGCTCAGTAAAAGATGGCAACATCGAGATTCAAGGCGACGCTCGTGACAAGCTCAAAGCGCATCTTGAAAAGAAAGGCTACAAAGTTAAATTTGCTGGCGGTTAAGCTCTAACTAATGCCAGGGGTAAAATCGAAGATTATTATCACTGGTTATTAGGTATTTTATGGTAAATAGCCACTCTGGTTAAATACACAGTAGAATTCAGAGAGTACCGATACAACATAAAGGCAGGGCATCGCATAAAGATACCTGCCTTATAAACACCGAAATCAATTTAACATAACGTACATAATACGCACTGAGAGTGTTAGAGCAATTTAGTAATGTCCGGTTTGAGCCATTTTAAAATGTCCTCCTAAGCTTACCTATATTGGTCTGCTTAGGAGTTATCTGGATGCTTATTACTATGAGTGAAAAAGATATTCATCGATTCAAGGTTCTGACTGACGTACGTGAAAAACGACTACGCCAAGTTGACGCTGCTATCATTTTGAACCTGTCTGCGCGTCATATCCGACGTTTGGTAAACAAACTTGTCTCTCTTGGCGCGCAAAGTCTTACACACGCAGCGCGTGGACGCCCAAGTAATCGACGCTACTCAGAACATTTCAGAATTGAAATACTGAAACTTATCCGTGAGCATTACTCTGACTTCTCACCAACGTTCGCTCTGGAAAAACTGACTGAACTGCACAATCTATCAGTCTCTAAAGAAACACTGCGTCAATGGATGATCGCCGACGGACTGTGGCTTCCACATGCGAAACGAAAACCTCGGATCTATCAGCCTCGTTACCGTCGTGATTGCTTGGGTGAACTTATTCAAATTGACGGCTCCCATCATGACTGGTTTGAAGGCCGCAGCGACAAATGCTGCCTATTGGTGTTCATTGACGATGCGACTGGCCGCTTGATGAACCTAAGATTCAGCGAAACGGAATCCGCGTTTGACTACATGTTGGCGACGCGTGAATACCTCAATGAGCACGGTAAACCCATCGCATTTTACAGCGACAAACACTCCATATTTCGAGTGAATCAGGAGAAACACAAACAAGTTGGCCAAACCCAATACGGGCGCGTGCTGAAAGAGCTGGCGATAGAACTCATTTGTGCCAACAGCTCCCAAGCCAAAGGCCGTGTTGAGCGAGCCAATCTCACGTTGCAAGACCGGCTGGTTAAAGAGATGCGCTTACAAGGCATCAACACCATCGAGCAAGCCAACGCCTAGCTTCCCTACTTCATCGCCGATTTTAACCACCGCTTTGCTAAGCCCGCTCAATACCCGAAAAACATGCATCGTCCGGTTCGAGAATCCAAGCAAGAACTCGACGATATTTTCAGTTGGCAAGAAAGCCGCAAGCTCTCAAAATCACTGACATTTCAATACGATAAAGTAATTTATCTCATTGAGCCCACCGAAGAAAACAGCCGATTAATGCACGAAACCGTGAAGGTACTCGACTACCCAAATGGAGAAATCGCCATTCAGTACGGGCATCGAAAACTCGAATTCAAAACCTTCGACAAACTCGAGCACGTTCAACAAACCCAAATCGTCGACAACAAACGCCTCGGCCAAGTTTTAAAATTTGCTCAGCAACAACAAGAAAAATTAGAACAACAACAGCAACGAACCCGCAGTAAGAAAGCCCCCAAACGCCGTGCACAACAAAGAGCCCTTCAAACCGCGCCTCGAGCCATCAACCCCGTCCTCACCGAACCCTTCAAAGCTTCCAGTCGAAAGACTTAACAAGGGGACATTTCTATTGGGGACAAATAAGGACATTTTAAAATGGGATTGACATGGTTTGTAAGACCCAGATAGTAATGTCACTATTTCCCAAAGTTATTCTTATCATCGTAAAACATGGCCACATTGATAACCCCATCAAGAAGCCCGCCAAAGATAACCTACTGCCATTTCGTGGTGGTCGCCGAATGAAATTCCCAGCAAACATAAGCTTAAATAGATACAAAAAAGCCCGCTTAATGCAGGCTTTTACTTACAACCAGTTAATCAGATCTTCTAATCCTTGGTAATGTGGGCATACAGTGGTAATACCATCAGTTCTAACATCGGTCTTAAACTGCGCCCAATGCGCTTCATCTTTACCACTTAATCCCAGATACGCTTCAATGGCTCCTAATTTCCATAACCAAATTCCCTGCAGCTTCAGTTCATCATGCAAGTTCTGAATGTGAGGTATTGCTGTTGGTTCAACGGCTAGCTTTTCAAAGCTTTCGGCGGCACTGATACCTCCTCGAGTGTTTTGTGGCCAGTGCTGATTAGTCAAAGTCATACCGTGAACGCTGGCTATATTTTGAAAAACAACTTTTATCGCGGCAATATCAGGGTTATTTTGAGGAAGGTAGCCATTTTTGACTACCTTCGTTATAAAGTCTAAATCACAGATGGCTTTACTTGGTAAGTCCATCGCGTTAAGAATAGACATCGATTTCTTAGTATCACCAACCCCACTCTGGGCAACTAAAGCGCATTTATCTATACCCATTGTTTTACCTTTTATTTCCTTATAGATGTAAGGCAACAACCTCAATTCCGTTTTACCTTCAGTTAAAACCACCTTTTCTGAAAACAGTACATGTGACGAGTGCGAAAGTGAAAACAACTGTTCCATTTGGTGGGTAGAATCGGCAACAACAGTTTGAATTGCATCACTCAGCCTTGCTCTTGCGTATGTGCCACCTGTTCTTTTACGAATTAGCAAGGTCTTAGGTGCTTCTTCAGCGGTAATCATATTAGCTGAGTGCGTAGAAAAAATTATTTGATATCCATTCATTGACAGATTCAGTAGTGCTTCTCTAATTTGCTCTATCCCAAACGGGTGCAGATATAATTCAGGCTCATCTATCAATAGTAGCTTTGTCGCAATACTTGTCGGATTGCTTACATCAGCTAGATGGCGAACTAATCCCATTTGTATAGACCGTTGAGCACCATGACCATAAGAACCAAAATCTCTTTCACTGCTCGAACCACTCTCTAACACTTTAATAGTTCCCGATGTTAGTAAGTCTTCCTCTGTTGGTGTTGGAAAATGTAGTTTCACACTTATATCGGGAAATAAGTCTTGCACCTTATCATTAATACTTTGGTCAATTGAATGAAGTTGCGTTAAACGATTTGCACCATCTGATGCAATTAGGCTAGCAATACTATCTAGATGACCTTGAATCTGATTAGCATGAGTAGCTTGAATCTCTTCAGTTATGTTAGAAAGAAGTTTACCTATAGTTGTTGTATTCTTGGCTTTTGCTGCATCTTCCGCCGCATTCTCCATTGCTCCAATTCTAATCGGTTCCGGAAGAATAGCCTTCAAAGCATTGTCTATACCAGTTGGGTTAGGCGTCCAATCATTAACACCGTCATCCCAGACCGATATTGTTATGCTTCCGATTGGCGATGAAGGTAGCGCCTGTTTTCTTATAATCGTTAACTTTTCACTGTTTGTGCCATACAGAAATGGGCTTATAGATCTTTGTTGCGCTGTTGTCATCTGTGACAATAGCGAAGGTGTAATCCCTACGATATCTGCCTCTACCGACAATTCAGACATTGCATTATTAAAAAAACTTTCATCTAATTTCTTTTTTTTAAGTAGCCAATTTATAGCGGTCAAGCAATTTGATTTGCCAGCATTATTATAGCCGACAAGTGGTGTGTAATCGGACAGCAGTAGCTCAGTATCTATACAGGATTTAAAGTTTTTGATTTTTATTTTTTCTATTAAATGATTCATTTCATTGCCCGTAGATAGTTTAATTATACATCTAACAATAGTGATCTTGTTGCTTATCACC
>NZ_JBFRLX010000208.1:2252-3119 GCF_041470165.1 Vibrio sp. 10N.286.46.A8 | reverse complement strand
TAGATATATTACTCAAAATAGGGTTCAACCTTGAACTTAATCACATTTTTGGGTAGCATTCGCGCACTTATATTTTCGACACTTAGCTATTGCCGCTCTTTTTCATCACTGTTTGGCTACGCAATACACTCGTGTCGGTAAACCCATTTTAAGCATAGCTGAGCAAACATGTTCGAATTCCCACAATTTTCAAAGCACTCTGTAAAAAATGATGTGCTTTCAGGTCTTACCGTAGCCTTAGCTCTAGTACCTGAAGCCGTAGCATTCGCCTTTGTTGCAGGCGTTGACCCAATGGTTGGTCTTTACGCAGCATTCATCGTAGGTTTAATCACTTCTGTCTTCGGCGGTCGTCCAGGTATGATTTCTGGTGCAACTGGCGCAATGGCTGTTGTAATGGTTAGCCTAGTAGCAACCCATGGCGTTCAATACCTATTTGCGGCAGTTATGCTAGCCGGCCTTCTGCAAATTGCAGCGGGTGTATTTAAGCTAGGTAAATTCATCCGTATCGTTCCGCACCCAGTAATGATTGGTTTCGTGAACGGTTTAGCGATCGTTATCTTCTTAGCGCAGCTTGGACAATTTAAAGCACCAGACGTAACAGGTGCGCTAACTTGGTTACCAAGCGGTCAAATGACACTAATGCTAGGTCTAGTCGCACTCACTATGGGTATCATCCACTTCCTACCTAAGCTCACTACAGCAGTACCTTCTTCATTGGTAGCTATTGTTACAGTAACAGCTTTGGTTGTAGGCCTTGATCTTGAAACTCGCACTGTTGTTGATTTCCTACGTACTATGTCTGGTGACGAAGCAGCAACACTAGCGGGCTCTCTACCAACATTCTCTATTCCAGCAGTACCGTTTAGC
>NZ_JBFRLX010000208.1:0-1578 GCF_041470165.1 Vibrio sp. 10N.286.46.A8 | reverse complement strand
CCAGCAGTACCGTTTAGCCTAGAAACGCTATACATCATCCTGCCTTACGCAGTGATTCTTGCAGCGATTGGTCTAATCGAATCACTACTAACGCTAACCGTACTAGACGAAATGACAAACACTCGTGGCCAATCTAACCGCGAATGTGTTGGTCAAGGTATGGCGAACGTGACGTGTTCAGTATTTGGCGCGATGGGTGGTTGTGCGATGATCGGTCAATCGATGATCAACGTAAACTCAGGTGGTCGTGGTCGTCTTTCAGGTATCGTAGCGGCAGTTGCACTACTGATGTTCATCCTGTTCGGCTCTGCACTGATTGAAATGATTCCTCTAGCAGCACTTGTGGGCGTTATGTTCATGGTTGTTATCGGTACGTTTGAATGGGCAACCTTCAAGTTGGCACGTCGCGTTCCTAAGCAAGACTTCTTCGTTATCGTCCTTGTAACTGTAGTTACAGTACTAACAGACCTTGCGGTAGCAGTTGGTGTGGGTGTTGTTGCTTCTGCACTAATGTTTGCATGGCAACATGCTAAGCACATCTACGCAGACACATCGGTTAACGCTGAAGGCTCTAAAGAGTACAAAGTTAACGGTCCAATTTTCTTTGGTTCAACCGCTAACTTCCTTGAGTTGTTTGACTCATACAACGATCCACAAGATGTTATCGTTGATTTCGCAAACTCACGCGTTACTGACCACTCTGCTATTGAAGCGATCGACACGATTGCTGACCGTTACGCGGCACTAGGTAAAACACTTCACCTTCGCCACCTAAGCCAAGACTGTGTTGCTATGCTGCACAAAGCCGGTAGCTTAGTTGAAGCGAACGTTGCAGAAGACCCAATCTACAAAGTAATGTCTAAGTAAGCTTAGTCATAGCTTAAAGCTAGATTTAGAAAGGCCGACATTCAATGTCGGCCTTTTTTATATCGATGAACCTTGATACTTTATCGCCCACCAAGAACACAGCCTCTACACTATATTGAACGCAGTATCGCTTCGCTCGACTCTTCGATTAAATCCAACACTAATTCAAAGCCATTCCCCTCACCATAATAAGGATCGGGAATTTCTTGATATTGTGACTCTCCAAAACTCAAAAATAACGCGAGCTTGTATTGGAGGTGAACTGGACACTGGCTCACTAAGTCATCTAAATTCGCCTTGTCTGCCGCAAGTATCAGGTCAAACTCTTCGAAGTCATTATCTACCACTTTACGAGAAGTAATCCCTTTAAAGCTGTAGCCTCGCTTCTCTCCTGCTGATTTTGAACGTGAGTCTGGCGCGTTGCCTTGATGAAAGCCAATTGTCCCAGCGGAGTCGACCGTTACATTAATATCCATCTGCTGAGCTTTCTTTCTCAGCACCGCTTCACCTGTTGGCGAACGACAAATATTCCCCATACAAACCACGAGTATCTTTTTCATCCATAATCACCTGTTCTTCCGATGGTTTTTGCTATCGTTAAGTTAGGCTATGATAGGCGTAATCACAACTTAAAAGGATTTGTTATGTCGACCGAAGACAACAAAGAACAACGCCACAAAGCAAGACAACAGAAAGTAAAAGAGCAAGTCG
>NZ_JBFRLX010000207.1:0-5580 GCF_041470165.1 Vibrio sp. 10N.286.46.A8 | reverse complement strand
GTATCGGTTATCGGTACCAATCGCTAAACGGAGTAAGTGTGGCACAACCAAACCCACAAAGCTGATCACGCCACCTAACGCTACTGCGCAACCTACTAAAATAGACACAGCGAAGATTAGACGCCAACGTAATCTCGGAACATTCACGCCTAACTGTGCAGCATGAGTCTCGCCAATCATCAGTTTGTCTAGCTTACTGCCTTGCAAACACAACCAAATAATCACAGGGATCATCACCAACGTGAGCGAGTGTTGATACCAAGTCACGCCACCCAAGCTGCCCATCAGCCAATACATCAGTAAGCGTAGGCTTAAGTCGTCACTAAAATAGAACGCCCATGTCACCATCGCTCCTGAAAGAATACCTAGCGCCACACCCACCAGCAGTAATTTGGCCGTGGTGAGTCGCATCGTTTTTACCATGCTCACTAGAATCACGGTAAAACAGAGTGACCCTAAAACGGCGGCAATCATGAACAGTTCTGGAGTTGGAGCAAACGGCAAGAAGAACAGTACGATAACCATCGCCAAACTTGCGCCACCAGAAATGCCGAGCACACCTGGCTCTGCTAATACATTACCCAATAAGACTTGTAGGCTTGCGCCAGATACAGCTAACCCTGCCCCGATAGCAATCGCTGCTAATAATCGAGGTAAGCGTAAATCAATCAGTAGTTTTTGTTCTAACGTGGACAAGGTGCCCAGAGGGGAAATGAAAAGATCGCCAACCATTAGGTAAATCGCACTCAGCGCGACAAGCAGTGCTACCATCAGATAAATGGCTCGGGTCCATTTGCGCTGTTTTTGGTGAAGAAGTTGTTGGAAATCCATATCAAGCTACTTTGAAATTGTTCGCGTAACCTTACCTGTATCCCTAAATAAACTCAAGGCTCACACCGTAATGTGAACCTTGATATTTCAACCAGTTGAGCGGTTGTTTTCGTCGCTTTAACCCAGCTCGGTATTAATCGTACACAAGCTGACCGTGGTCGAATCGTGTTTCAACTTCGCACACCATTAAGGCCGCTCGTTGACCGATAGCCACGTTACGATTTGGGAATACCACTGCTTCGTTTTCATTCTTCGCCATCAATGGCTTATCACCATCATGACCAAACACTTCTCCGTGCTTGAATGCCGTAAAGTTTTCTACGTCATCAGAGAACATGAAATCAAAGTCATCGTGCAAACGAACAATGGTTCGGCTTACGCGATATGTAATGGTTTTCTTTGGTAGATGCTCTGGTTCTATTTCAGCAATCAGATTGCGCATTGCCAAATCAAAAGCCGTTAACTTATCAAGTTGGTTCTCACCAATTCTTGCTACCTGCCCTAGCTCCATTGTCAGTGCTTGGGCTTCGAAGTTTTCAGCGCTGTACCAACTGAAAGTGCTCGTTGGCGCATTCGACAACAACACAGCTTCAACGTGAGCACTGTTAATGAAATCGAACAAGGCTTTACTGCGAACTTCGTGGCGAACCTTAGGGCTTACGGCGAAAGAGTAATGCTTAGACAAACGGATCGCACAGTGCAGATCTAAGTGCCAACGAGTGGCAGGTACCGTTTCCTTGTAAAACTCAGTAACCAAGTACTTAAGGTTCTTCGCGATATCCACTTCTCGATTACTCTCGTGCTGTTTTTCATCAAACAGACGGTTCATATTCACATCAAGAAAACGAGTATGCGCGTTGGTTGCTTCTGGGTGAGCAATGATGAACAAACATCTTGCTGTCACTACTTGGAAGCCTGTTTCAATATCCTCAATGAGCTTATCAATCAGCTCCATTGGTGAAGTTTCGTCGCCATGAACACCTGTTGAAAAGATGATGTTCTTGGTTTCAGAATTATACTCCGCGGGAATCACTTCCAATACACCGCGTTGATGAAGCTTAATTTGAACACCGTTACTCAGTACGGTCTGTCCTGCAACCACTTCTTGCTCAAGATCTAGGCTGTCAAAAAGAAATGATTGGCGAAAGAGGGTCTTCGTCATGCGTTACTCCTTAATTGCACGGCCGTATGTTAATAAATTGTACATAGAAATTGTGTTGCTAGGATCGCACTTATCAATAGAAACTCCGTTATCACTCACAAATACTACCCATATATTTTTATATTACCTGCTGACTTTACTAACCGACATCTGTTCCAAATAACTTTCTCTATTTAAAGCAACTTTTGGCTGTCTCAGCTTTTCTCAAGTCATGTCAGCAAGATAAGAGCCACGTAAGCTAACACAGCTCTTACCTGCCATGAACAGATTGAGATCAATTAATCTTCCTGATCGAGCAATCTTTCAAATTCATCGATTTGAACTTTGACCATGTCGATGCTTTGTTGCCAAAAATCAGCTTGAGTCAGGTCCATTCCTAAGTGCTTTTGAACGACTTCTTCCGCCATCATGCTGCCCGTATCACGAAGCAACGAAACGTAATCGCCGTAGAATTGCTCACCCTTAGCATCGCGTTGTGCGTAAACACCTTTACTGAACAGATAACCGAACAGGTATGGATAGTTATAAAAGCTCACTTGAGAGATGCTAAAGTGCAGCTTGCTCGCCCAGAAGTAAGGGTCGGCTTCTGTCATTGCATCGCCGTACCACTCTTTCCAAGTCGTTTCCATCAGGTCACACAGCTGCTGAGCCGTTAGCTCACCTTTTTCACGCTGCTCGTAGAAGGCTTTCTCAAACTCAAAACGAACGGGAATGTTTACCATTAATGCCAAAGAAGAAGAAAGCTCTTCCCACAGCATTTCAAGTTTCTCATTACGTGTTTGTGCTTGCTTCAATAGGTGGTCACGAACGATATTTTCAGCAAAGATCGAAGCGGTTTCTGCTAGCGTCATTGGGTAGCGTGTTTGACACAACGGCATGTCTTTCATCACCCAGTTGTGGAACGCGTGGCCTAGCTCGTGCGCTAATGTCATTAAGTCTGAGCGGCTACCACTCCATGTCATGAACACAAGCGGGGTGCGTGTCGCAGCAAATTTAGTGCAGTACGCACCTAGACGTTTATTGGCTGCTGGAGCGGCATCAATCCAACCGTTCTCAACCATTAATGCGACGAAATCAGCCATCTCTGGATTTACTTCAGCGAAGGCGGTTTTAATCACTTCGATCGCTTCATCAAATGGATAAACCTTAGATTCGCTGTCACCCAGCGGTGGCATTGCTGCTAAATGGTTCCAAGGCTTCATTTCATCGAGCCCGTGAACTCTTGCCATTAACAGGCCTGCTTTCTGGCCTACTGCTCGATTTGCCTTTGCTACCGACATCATGGTGTCTAGCGTTTCAGGTACGATGCGGCTGCCGTGTAGGCTTGGATCTAGGAAATGTACATCGCTAATCTTCGAGCGCTTTTTGTTTTCTGTCAGTCGCCATCCAGCCAATGCGTTTAGGATCGAAGCAAAAGACTCTTGATGCGTTTTCATCGCACCTTGAACCGCGCGCCATGCCGGTTCTTGTTTGTCGAATTCGCTGCCGTACAACAGGCTCGCGGCTTGTGAAAAACCTAGAGCTTCGTCTTCACCGTCCAGCTTTAGCGATAGTTTTAAAGAACCGGTTAGGTTGTCGTATAAACGACCCCATCCGTCACGGCCATCAACCTTCATCGCCGCTAACAACTGCTCTTCGGCAACACTGAGTCGGCTGCTTGATAACTTACGAGAGCTTTCAATCGCAAAGCGTTGGCCTGCTACGTCCGCACTCTCATGCTCTAATACTGCATCAATAAATTCTGGTTCTGCGTGAATTAGTGTGTCTTCGTAAGGGCTGAACGCTTGAGACATTTCAGAGTTCAGCTTAGCTACACGGCCAAGCAGTGCTTTGGCTTCTGTGTGCGTAGCGTCTACCGACGCGTGACAGTTAGCAAAGGTATTGATAGTGCTGAGTAACGTGCCTGCCGCTTCTGAGGTCTGGATTGCGTTTTGCATTGCCAGAATGATGTGACGCTTTTCAACATGCAGGTACAACAGTTCAATACATTGTTGAATGAGTTCGATGTCTTGTTCGATTTTTGCATCATCAAGATCGCGATAAGCAATGCTTAAATCCCAACTTGGAGTTGTCATGACTAAATTCCTTTCACGTAGGTAGTAATACCAATCTGGTATAGCGGCTGTAAACGCCGCTTTATACTTCTATTTATGTTTCTATTTCTATTAACAGGTTTAATAGATTGTTAATTCTTAAACTGTGTTTTTTGAAAACTCAGAGAACAGGTAGCCCTATCGATTTAACGCTGATAAAGCTCTGCGCAAACTGAGTGATTTGAATATGCGTTATCGACGCATTTTCTATCGATAACTTCGAGTACAGACTCGGATTTTTCCAATCAATATCAAGGCAGTGTGCTAGCAGTATGCGAATCACACCACCATGGGTAACCAACAATATATTGTCACTTGGATCATTCACAAGTTGCGACCAAGCTTGAGTTACTCTGTCGTGGAAGCCCTGTAAACTTTCTGCGCCAGTTAATTGATGATTAGCAGGATCTTGCCAAAAGGTTTCTAACATTCCCCACTTGTCTTCAAGTTCATCAAATGGGACACCATCTACTTCACCGAAGTTCATTTCCTGAAAGTCTGGTGCAACTGATAAAGGCACAGACATACGCTCTGCAAACAAGCTCGCAAGATCACCACATCGTCTGAGTGGCGAGGAAACCACACTATCAAAGATAATGTCTTGCGTCGCAAGCGCCTCACATATCTGTTCTTGAAGCTCAGGGTTGACCAGCACATCAGATAAACCATTGAGCGCAGCTTTTCCTTCGACTTTGCCATGTCTCAGCAGATAGATGTTTTTAGTTGTTCCATTGACCATGTGTGCGACCTAGCCTTGAGTATCAAGCAAGTGATTAGATGGTTTTAAGCTCAGTGGTAATCCTGCTGCAACCAGCGTAACGCGTTCAACGACCCGAGCTAACGCTTGGTTCATTCGCCCTGCATTGTCTACAAACAAGCGCGACACTTTACCCAGCGGCACCACACCTAAGCCAACTTCGTTAGACACCATAATAATTTGCGCCGGGCTTTGCTCGACGCTTTGCGCCAAGGTTTCAACGACAGCTTCCACTTGTTCATTGGTTGCATCATCACCCAGTTCAAAGATGATGTTGTTCAACCACAAGGTTAGGCAGTCAATCAGCACCACATCGTCTTGGGTAAAAAACTGCAGTTTTTCAGCCAATTCGACGGGTACTTCATGCTCAAACCACTGCTCGCCACGACGTTGTTGATGGTGCGCGATTCGTTCTCGCATTTCGTCGTCCAAATAAGTGGCCGTTGCAATATAGTTAAGGCGTCCATTTGAACATGCTTCAAACGCACATAATGCTTGTTGCTCTGCAAAACTCGACTTACCAGAACGAGCTCCACCCAATACCAGATGGCTGTTTCGCTGTCTTGCTTGATTAGTTTGATTAGTTTGATTGGTGTTCATCATAGGGAACCGTTATAGAAAGCCATTGTAAAATGCGGTAATGAATACAAGGTAAGTCAGCAACTCCATCAACTGTTGAGCAGCCCCCAAGCAGTCGCCAGTAAAGCCACCAATTCGAGCCGTTAACCACTTTTTGC
>NZ_JBFRLX010000206.1:0-8515 GCF_041470165.1 Vibrio sp. 10N.286.46.A8 | reverse complement strand
ATTAATAACAAACCGTAAGCTAATTTTTGGTATATTTTGATATAAAAAACCTTCAATTTTTTGATTTTCCAATCATAAAAACAGCATTAGACACTTAGGCTACAAACGACTTTCCAGACCATTCTGCGACATACCATTAACTTAGAAACATCCTGTAACATAATGAGCCGTGCTGAAATATTTAGCCTTGTGAAACAATTCCCAATTTGAACTAGGAAAAGTTGCTTTATTGGTTATTGCTTTATTGAAAGTTCACTAGAGAAAATACAAAAAAGGGCAACCAATCCGTGACTGGTTGCCCTAATACAAGTTAGTACATTCTTATTTGAAGCAAACCTCAGCCCAACGTGCTAGGCCTGAGGTTACGGAACCAAAATAGTTACCACTCACAATTGGCACATTCGGTACGGCTTGTTGTACTGCTTCTCGAAGAATAGGAGAACGGGCTGAACCACCCGTCATGTAGATGACATCTGGCTTTTTCTGACCTTGTTGAATCGCTTCTTTGACCAATTCAATCATCTTAGATTTTGGCGTTTCAATCGCTTCAATCATCTGCTCAACGGAGATATCCACTTCAATCAGCTCTGATGCAACATTGATTGCTGTTCGATATTGGGAGGATTCTGCCAATGCAATCTTGGCTTCTTCCGCCCGACGCACAATGCTGTAACCTAAAGTATCGTGATAGACCTTCATTAAACGGTCTAACTTTTGAGGCTCTGAAGCTTCTTTACGAAGTAACTTTAACGCGGCTAGGTTTTCCCTTGAATAGAAGTTTTTTTGAGCTTCTACATTGTTTATCGCAATTGGATTCCAGAATTGAGTCAACGGCATATCGATACCCGAAATACCTTTACTACCCATACCGAAAGGTGACATCAATTGTTTGAAGGCAAGGTAAATATCAAGATCATTCCCCCCTACCCTTTGTCCACTGTGTGCTAACAAGCTTTGGGTGCGGTTCGCTTTACCAGACCAACTTGGCCCCATTTCTAACAATGAGCAATCGGTGGTACCACCACCAATATCGACAACCAATACCGTTTGGTTTTCAGTCAGAGTACTTTCGTAATCAAGGCCTGCAGCGACCGGTTCAAATTGAAAAGCGATATCAAGGAAACCTGCACGTTTGGCTGCACGTGAGAGTATATCTTCGGCTTGTCGGTTTGCTTCTTCACCACCACGACCATGGAAGTTAATTGGTCGGCCAATAACAGCTTGTTTGATCGGCTCTTGAGTCGTAATTTCAGCTTGATGCTTGATATTCGCCATCATGGCGCACACTAAATCTTCGAAGAAACTCACCTGAACATCATGCAATCCACTGGCACCAAGGAAAGACTTAGGGGACTTAACGTAATAAACGTCACGAGGGTCTTCCAAATAGAGGTCCAATGCAGCCTGACCAAATGCCATGTCTTCTGGCACTAGGTCAATACTCTCTTCTCGGTTCAGAGCGATAGCACGTCGCAACACCTGCTCACCAATCGCATCACTCGGTTTGATATTCAAATGGCGAAATAGGTGCTCAGAAACGCTCTCACGAGTAGGTGCAAATACCGTTGAGGGAATATAATGGTTGCTACCTTCTAATGGTAACAGGCTTGGTTCTCCATCAACCATCGCCGCGACAGAACAGTTCGCTGTTCCATAATCAAACCCAATAAACATAATATCCCCCACTCAACAAAAGGGGCGAGATGCTACATGAAAAGCCTTTAAATTACGAGGTCATTTCTAAATTTAACTGAGTAATTTCTTAGCCTAACGGCTCTTAATAGGCAAACAAATATGCTACATTTCAGCCCAAATGAATCATGGGTTAGATAGATGAAAACACCTTGCCGAGCGGCTTGTAAAAATAATGGCGGAATGTGCAGTGGCTGCTTTCGAACAATGGATGAAATTATAGGTTGGAAAGGCTTATCTGAAGACGAACGAACGTCAGTCATGGATCACCTTAGTGGCGAGAGTTCGACTCACCAATGTCCGCAGTGTCGTGAGCCAGCTCAATGCGATATTAGTGCGGGTAAAGAGACGTGCTGGTGCTTTGAGTTAGAGAAGCGTGATACTAGCAATATTCCAAAAACTGGTGCTTGCATGTGCCGTAAATGCCTGTCTGCCTTGCCTATTCAGTAGCTTACGAACCTAGTCAAGAGTTTGCGAGCCTGTTCATCATATACAAAAAAGCGAGAGGTTGTTCTCTCGCTTCAAGATACGACATTAAGTTTCGACCTACTACTTACTAATAGTTATCTAGTTAGTGGTTACTTCGATTTTGCAATCAGCGCAGGCTGAGAAAACTGTACTCCGCTCCAGCCATGAGTCATGAAGTTACGAATATTTTGATGGTCAGTGTTCTCGGGAAAACCTAATACGTCATTACGATAAAATTGACCAAAACAAGCAAGTGTTTGCTCTGCAGATAGACCTTGCTCTAAACCAAAAGCAAAAATCTTACACGAACCATTATTCTGCCCAGCGGCATTCACTACATCGCCATTACGAAATTCACTCTCAGCAAAATCATAATGAGCTTCTATCACTTGTATTGTGTCTTCAAATTGCACGCTTTCTGGGGTATCAGCCAGAGTATTCAATAAGGTTTGCAGTTCCATTTAATATTTCTCCATCAAGTACATATCTGAAGCAGTGTATCTTGTTTTTCAGCAAGAGTAAGCCGTTGTTTCCTTGAATCAGTGACTCACTTTCTAGCTTCGACTTAATGCTGAGTATCATCCCAGTACAGTTGTTTGAAATGAACAAAAGCTTTGTGCAACGACGCTTCTTTTATCGGTTTTACGATCACATAATTTGCTCCAGCAGCCATGAACCTTTCTCTTGTTGACTCTTGAGCATCGGCAGTACACGCATAAATCGGAGCTGTTACGCCAATTTGCTCTCTTAGTTGCTGAGTGGTTTCAATTCCACCCAGATTAGGGAGTTGATTATCCATTAAGATAAGATCGTAAACCGTGTTTTTTGCTAGCTCTATCGCTTCCAAGCCACCTTTTGCCCAAGTAACCACCATCCCATACTTTTTGCAAAATGCCTGTGCGATAAAGGCGTTAGTGTGATTATCTTCCACTAGCAGCACTTTCAACGAACGACTAAACAATGCCTCAGGCTCGATGTGGGCTTGTTTCTTAACGTCGACAAACAGAGGCTTGGAGTGTAACTCCACTGGGATTTCTATAATGAACTCAGCCCCCTGATCTTTAACGCTTCGGACTTGAATGTCTCCCTCCAGCATATCGACAAGGTTCTTTACAATCGTAAGCCCAAGTCCTGAACCGCCATACTCCCGAGTCGTCGTTTCTTCTGCTTGAACAAAAGGTTCAAAAATAGCATCGATCTTACTCTCGTCAATACCTATGCCACTGTCTTTTACTCGAACAATCAAGCTAGCGAAATCAGTATTCAAGATACTTTCGATTTCAAAACTGACGGAAATACTGCCTTGATGAGTGAACTTAAGGGCATTGCTCAGTAAATTAAACATGATCTGGTTCAAGCGAACCTGGTCGGTGTGTATTTTGATGTCATCAATCAAGTGATTCACAATGGTAAACTCGACGGATTTATCCTCACAAAGTGGGCGATAGATGCTATCTAAGGTATTAACCAACTCTCCTAGAAGGAAATCTTTCTTCTGAATATTGAATTGTCCCTGCTCTATCTTAGAAAAGTCCAAAATATCATTTAGTACCGCCAGTAGATGTTCTGCACTATGACAAAGTACATCAACCTGATCACGGTTATCTTCACTGTGTATTGAACGTTTAAGCAACTGAGAGACACCGAGAATACCATTCAGTGGCGTACGAATTTCGTGACTCATTTTAGCGAGGAAGTCTGCACGCACACTGGCAAGATGCTCTGCCTCTTCACGCGCTCGATCTGCCTGTCTTTCTGCTTCTATAAGTTTAGTAATATCTTGACCTTGCACCACCACACCGCTAATACCGTGTTCAACACGGATTGCAGACATGTTCCAACGAAAAACCTTCTCGCCGATTGGCACGTTAATGCCCGTTAGTTTAGAGCCTTGAACCACCATCTGGATATTCGGTAACATGCGAAGCTCAAACTCTCGAGCCATTGCACCATAGTTATCATCTTCATCAAATAGCGCCATACGAGCCGCTGGGTTCATCTGAATTAAGTCACCTTTTTCGGACCAAACCAAAATTGGCGAATGCGCAAAATTAAACAGGTCTTGGAATTTTTGGTGTTGCTCAGACAGGCGCTCAAAAGTATCTTCCAACGTGCAGCCAATATGGTGAAATTCGAAAATATTTGAACCATCAAACTTGCTGAACTCTTCATTACCACTTGCAGAGCGAGTGAATTCCATTAACTTATCAAGTTCTGCCGCGACTCTTCTTTGAATCCAAGCACGCGCAAGGAAAGACATGATGATGATCACCACAATCATAACAATGATCGCACGTTCATAGTTCTCTTCGAGTGCAATGAGATTCGTGTTCTTCTGAACCGCGCGAATGGTAAGGGGCGTTTCAACAGCATTGATCTTAATGGTTGCAATGGTGACGAAATGACGAGGTAGCTGCTCGTACATTTTATAGCTGAGGACGTCTTTTATCGTATAGCTTTCATCACCACTGAATGTCGATGTCACAGGAGTACCATGCGCTTCAATGACGATATTTTCGCAATTACTGCCTTGCTGGATAGATTCAGCCAATGGAAAATTGCTGTCGAGTACAATAGCAACATAAAGCTGCCCTAGAACTTCGCCGGTCTGGTTATCAACAATAGGGGTTCGTCGAGCCAACAAATGACGCTTACCGATATCCGTCATCAGCTGAATGAAGTGCCAGTTACTACTGAACGCAACCTCATCAGAAATATGTTTTAAACTGGACGCATCTAAACCATAAAACTGACCATTGCCATCCTCCCAAACCAAACCGTTATAGGTAGAAACAAAGCGCAAGTCAGGAGCATGTTCCGGCTCACGTTGGTCAACACCATAAAAAAAATAGCTCAGAGCCTCTTCGTTATTGGTATCGAAATACTCCCTTAAAGTTTCACTGTGTGAACTGCTGTCCTGATGGATTTGCAACACTGATAAACGATAATCGAACATATTTTGGATCAAGCTAGAAGTTTGCTTAACCGTTCGATTCGTCTCTTGCTTTACAATACTACTGCTTGTTTCATAGTTATGAATAAGCACGCCAAGTGCCATCACGCCTATCACTAAAATAATGATACGCGTAATTAATTTAGCTAAGGTATTCCTTGGTGTAATGGCGTAGCTTTTTTTCATTATTGGCCTGAGTACCTAAATGCTCGCTGCTTAAGTTCTGAAATACGTTCTGGAGAATCCTCTTTAGTCACAATCTCAAATTCTCCTGAATAGACGGTAGGGACTTCCAATCCGGTAAGATCCCATTTGATCGCCTCTGCCATCGCAATACCCGTATCATCATTCATGCGCATGATCGTAACATCTAAGTCGCCCCTTGCTATAGCTTCCAATTCCGCAGAGCCGCCTCCCCAGCCATTAACTAAGACATCTCGACCAGATTCTCGAATAGCTTCTGCAGCGCCCAGAGCGACATCAGTTGAACATGCATAAATAAAGTTTAGATCCTTATCGTTAGCTAGGCTGATTTTAGCTGCTTGGTAACCGCTCTCTTTACTTGATTTAGTGTAAAACGACGACTTAAGAGCAAAGTTGGTATCCGAATTCACATCATGGATAAAGGTATCTCCACGAGCATCGCTAATATAACCTTCAGAGCGATATAACACAGAATATTTGCTGTCCGGTTCACTCACTTGTTTGAAGTAATTCGCTAGCTTTAAACTACCCGTCATATGGTCGAAACCCACATACATGAACGGCTGCCTGTCCGCCCACGCACGTACTGGTGTGGTAATATTTTGCAAAATCAATTTGGTGTCCGTTGAGCTCAACACGTGTTCAATAAACTTACGGTGTCGCGTCGTCTCTAACGTAAAAATTAAATAATCCGTTTTATTTTCAATCGCTTCTTGCAAAGAGATACTCTGCTGAGTGGGGTTAGCATTATCACGAGTAAAAACCTGATTTATTTGATAATTAATTCTCAATTTATCTAGGCGTTTCTCAAAGGCTTGGATATTACGAACCCAATAATCGGAGATCTGTTGCCCCGGGTACACAACTGAAATCGTGATAGGTTCATCCTGAACTTGCCTCAATGGCATAGGGGGATTTTTCACAGCTTCAACCATTTTATCGGTCAATGCTTTTTGCTCTGGGAATTTAGTGAGGTAATCCTGATATTCCCAATAGCCATTCAGGACGTGTGTACCGTGGGAGAGAGCAGACGCAGAAAACACGGCAACTCCCAATAATATAAGTAAACGTTTCATATTTTTCTCGTTTTATATGAGCTACTTTGGCTCATTTTTTAACCTAGCATGACACCATCTCTTTGTATGGCTGAAAGATATTATGTAGGACAACGAGGATAAATGATAGCGTCTAATACTAATTGGTATGTCATTCTAAATGTGCAGTGTGTAAATTTGGAACAGAGATTAAGATTAATGAGTCCTAAGATAAAAACAACTCAATTAAAAACAAAAATACCACTATTTAATCAATAACTTAAAAGATCTCCTTGCAACAATTCACGCGACTAACATTCGGCCGAGAATTAGAATTCTAACGATGAGTTACGATACTGGAATATACTGAATTTTGTCTTGTTGCCACTCAATGATTAGTTTGAGTGATACTAATTTTTCCTTACGAGATTTGGGTAATTGTTTGATCGCGTATTCGGTTTTTAACGCCTCACTTTTTGACCCAACACCAATACTCCAAACCAACTTAAGTGGGCCTTTACCTTTTAAGGCTTTTGCACCTTTGCCCGTTTGATGTTGTTCGAATCGACGTTCTAAGTTATTCGTCACTCCACAATAAAGAGCATTGTGTCGATTGCGGATCAAATACACGACCCAATCCGCATTTTTGTCAGATTCCGACATTTAAAGCAGTGATTCAACCAGAGCCTTAAGCTCTGCCACTTCTTCACGTAGGCTCGCGACTTCTGATTCAAGTTCTTCAAACTTTTCACTGGATGCAGATGATGAAACAGCGCTTACTGATGCCGTCGCAAACGCTTCAATGTCTACTTCGCCGCTCAGTAAGTGTTGGTAGCGTGATTCTCGTTTACCCGCTTCTCGTGGTAACTTCACGACTAACGCACCCGCTTCTCTTGCCGCGAGTTTTTCGAGTATTGATTCAACCTCTTTCACATCGCTAAAGTTTGCAAGACGACCAGTTCGAGTACGAAGCTCACCCGGGGTTTGGGCCCCACGAAGCAGCATGCAGCAGATGATTGCACGCTCTTGCTCTGTAAATTGCAGATCACCAAATTCAGTGTTGCAGAAACGGTGCTGATACTTATTAACTCGGCTGTTGAAGCTGCTTTCATCGCTCACCATACGACGTCCGATCAAACCATCAACCGCATCTAAAACGTCTGACTCAGACAGAGAGAGCACAGGTTCACGGTTACTCTTTTGATTACAAGCCGTTGTTAAACTATTTAGTGTCAGTGGGTAATGATCTGGAGTAGTCACTTCTTTCTCGATCAAACAACCGATAATTCTCGCTTCAATTGGGGAAAGTACTGTGTTCATCGTTTTTCCTTTTTATTATTTTGATAATTCCATCTCAACATTTAACAATGCAGCCAGTTATGGCTAATGCTCAGACAAAATCGGTACTCGTTTCTTTCTGCCTTGTTCATCAATCATTATGATCTTAGAACGATTTAGCTCTATTTCCACGACTTCCAAATTAGTGCGCTCTTGTACATACGCATCACGAAGCTTATTTTGTTCTGCCGAAGATTCAACGACATCGTCGCCCAAATCTTCTGTTTCCAATTGTTGTTGATTCATTTCACATGTCGTATCAATGCAGTATCTAAATGGGATACTAACTTGAACGGTAAGATAAAAACAATCGTACGTTAGAGAGAGTGACGAATAATTAAACAACCTTACTTTTGCTTTGATCTAAATACTGTTACATCATCAATTGATGTGCTTTAATCAGAACCAGACAACGTATTTGACGATTAGGAAAAGGAATCTATGAGCAGCGTATTTGAAATTGTTAACCAAGCACGACGTAAGAACAAACTTAAGCGTGAACTTTTAGACAACGAAAAGAAAGTTCGTGACAACCGCAAGCGTGTCGACCTTCTTGATAACCTACTTGATTACATCAAGCCAGAGATGACTCACGACGAGATCCTAGGCATTATCAAAAACATGAAAGCTGACTACGAAGACCGCGTTGATGATCACATCATCAAGAGTGCAGAGATCTCTAAAGCTCGTCGCGACATCAGCCGTCGTATTCGTGAACTAACAGAAGAAGACAAGCAAACTCAAGGTAAGAAGTAATCTAACCTAAAGAATTTACTTGCAACAATGTTAGGGCGTGTTGACCTTTCGAGGTTAAATTTTGTTCGAG
>NZ_JBFRLX010000205.1:0-6804 GCF_041470165.1 Vibrio sp. 10N.286.46.A8 | reverse complement strand
TGCTAACATAGGGTTACAATTTATTTGTTGGTCGTTTTGTAAGGGAAAGTCGTTACAAATAAGCTGTGTGAATACTTATGCGTGGGATTTACAGTGAATAGAGTATCTACACAAATTTGATGGGTTTTAATTGATTTTGATGGTGCGTATTTTTCTACTTCCTAGGTGGAATTAGCACAAATAAGTACCTTTTAATCTATTTTTGGCGTGAATATTTTGCTGAAGTAAGCGTATAGAAAGGATTGGGATGTAAGGGGAGATAACCCCAAACACCCCAAATTTTGGCCTAAAATTTGAGTGACAAAATTTTGACTAGTTGTGACCGAACTGTTTTGCAGCGTAAGCAACACGCTCCGCAGGTTTTGGATATTCAGCAGGCGTGCCAAGGTTTTCGATATGATGCAGTCTAGGAAGTAGCCCCGCGCCGTTCGCGATTTGGATAGCTAAACCAGGGCGTGCATTAAGTTCTAGTACCATTGGGCCTTCTTCTTGGTCTAATACCATGTCAGTACCCATATAGCCTAAGCCTGTCATTTCCCATGCACTCGACGCTAGAGTTAGCAGCTTTTCCCAGTGAGGAACTTGTAATAACGCGAGTTCTTTACCTGTATCTGGATGGTGTGTAACTGGTTGGTCGAACTGAACAGCTCGAACCGCTTTACCTGTCGCAATGTCTATACCCACACCAACAGCACCTTGGTGTAAGTTAGCTTTACCATCTGAATCTGAAGTAGACAGACGCATCATCGCCATAACAGGGTAGCCTTTGAATACGATGATTCGTACGTCTGGCACACCCTCGTAGCTGAAGCCCTCAAAACACTCGTCAAACTTGATAAGGTTTTCAACCACGGCCACATCGTTCTTGCCACCCAGTGAGAAAAGGCCCGCGAGCGCGTTACTGATATGGCGCTCTACATCTTCTTCATTGATAGTAGAACCCGATGGTTTGGTGTAAACGCCATCTTTATGAGAGATCACAACAAGGATGCCTTTACCACCACTGCCTTGAGCGGGCTTGATTACAAAACCCGGCCACTCTTTAACCATCTTGTGGATTGTTTTTACTTCAGCTTGGTGGCTAATAACGCCAATAAGCTTTGGCACGGTGGCGCCAGCCTGTTCAGCAATGATTTTAGTCTTAAGCTTGTCATCAACGAGTGGGTACTTGGAACGATCATTGTAGCGGCCAATATAACTATGGTTACGCTTGTTCATTCCCATTATGCCTTTGTCTTTCAACTTAAACGGTGAAGTAAATTGATCAAACATAACTTAGTCCTCCGCTAGCGGTTTAAAGCGACGAAGCTCGGTTAGACGGTAGCCTGTGTAGTTACCTAGTAACAAGATGGTCGCTAGAATAACAAGCTGTAAACCAATAAAGTTAAACGTTAAGTGCTGAATGAACGGGTTAGTCATACCTAAGTAAACAAGCACAGCGGTAAATAGAGAGCCGCCACCTTGAAGTACAACTTCTTTCGCGCCTTCTTCTTCCCAAAGGATAGACATACGTTCGATAGTCCAAGACAAGATAATCATTGGGAAGAACGTAATTGATAGGCCTTCTGTAAGTCCGATTTTAAATGCGACTACAGTAAATATCGAAATAATCATAATTACTGTAATAATTACAGCGGATATTCTGGCCACGAGCAATAGGTTGAGTTTGGATAAGTAACTTCGAATTACAAGACCGGTACCTACAATCAGTAGGAAGCCAACAATACCGGTAACCAACTGTGTTTGAACGAATGCCACGGCAATCAGAACGGGCATGAACGTACCAGAAGTCTTAAGACCTATGATGACACGTAGGAACACAACAATCAGAGCACCGATAGGAATCAGCATGATGGTTTTAAACATCGCTTGCTCTTCTAGCGGCAGACTATGAATGGAAAGGTTCAACAGTTGATCCGCTGATACTTTACTGTTGGTTGCTTCAGTTGGAGTAACTTCCTGAGCAATCATAGAGAAGTGAACTTTACTGTTCTGACCGCCAACCACGTCTAATAGAGATACATTTGATTCATCCCAAATTAGCAGGTTTGGTTGAACTTGCTGCTCGCTAGATTCAGGAGAGAATAGAACCCACTGGTTATTATCCCAAATTTGGTTCATGTGTTGGATTGATTGGCGACGACGTCCGTCTTCCAGTTCAATAACACCGACGACTTTGTTGTGGATTTTAGCGGCAGAAAGTAGCTTGTGTGTCGCTTCCACTTTGGTCATGTTATTCAGAATCAGCGCTGAGTTTTGGCTGTCTGGATCGTTAAGCGTTTTGATTAACTCACGAGTAAAGGTGATGTTGTCTGCTGAGCGCTTGGTTGCTCTGTCAATCAAAGCAAGGGCCGCGGCTTCTTCAGGGCCATCAAAGCTTGGTTGAGCCACATCACCTTCTGGAGGTGTTGAGGTAACGTTCGCTTGGCTATCGACTAAGAACTGTGTCTTGTAGTAGATGGTCTGCGGACCATCGGCGTGACGAATTGACCACTCAGCACGGCGACCTGAATCTGTATTCAAGTATGAAATGCCGTAGCCTGGTGATGAAGCTGACTCGCCGATAAGTGTAAAGTTAGACTGTGTGTGAGGTGCGGCTAGTGAAACTTTTGCTTCTTTGCCCACTGCATTGAATTCGATACGAGCTTCAATGTCCCAAACCTGATTAGTTTCGCCTGGAGTCCAGGGTACACCGTAGGTTGTATGTCTGAACATACTCAAAGTTATACCTGCCACGATGAGCAGGAATATAGAAATATAAAATGGAATTCTTGACGTCATAGCTTACCCTACTATTGTTATTTAACTTCCGTTTGTACGTACTTTTTACTTACATCTACTAGCGCTATGTCTTTGATAAATTCGCGCCCTAATAATACAGGGTGACTCATTTGAGAGCGATCCGCCAATGTAAATTGCGCTTTTTCATGGATTTTTCCGACTTTTACCCATAATTCGATCACAGCTCGACGTTCTGTTTGATCATTCGTAGATTGACGGATTTTCACATAACGTACAACGGGCGCTTCGATCCATTTTTGGTCTTCTTTTGCTTGTGCTTTATCTGCCAAATGGAACTTAACCCAATCTTTACCGTTGCGTTCGAATTCTTTGATGTCGACGGCATTTAAAGAAGAGGTGGTTGCGCCAGTATCAACACGAGCATCGAAGCTTTGTTTGATAGAGTCGATCGATACTTTTTCAATACCGCCTAGAATAGTCGGCTGTGATGTAGGAGCGGTAGGTGCAGCTGCAACGGCAACAGGCTCGGCTTCTTTTAGCTCTTCAATGACCCTGTGTTCCATGCTGGTTAGGTGTACATCTAACTGGCTAGAAAGAGTGGTAATTTCGTCTTCCAAGCTTTCAATATAATCACTTTGATTACTTAGCTGCAGTTCAAGATTTTGAACCTTGTTTGCGATGTTTGTCTCTGAGCGGGAAATAGCGTCGAGAGTTTCTTGATGGTAGGTAGCACCGCTCGTGAGGGTGCAACCAGAGAGCAAACCAACCGCCACGATAGGCGATAATCGCTTAAACATATAAAAACCTTTGGAAATTAGAGAGTAGTTCAGACTATTTAGAAGTTTATCCCACAAAAAAGGATGCGTGAAGCATCCTATTGTAAGAGTCTGGTCATATTGAATCGCAATGTGAGCGCTACGAAAATTATTGTCACTTAAGGGCGCTCACTTCTTAAACGTGAGCACAACTTTTGTACAATTAGTTCTCTTTTTTATCAAAATTCCCACATATAAATAACGGTGGCTGTATGACGACAGAGCTTATGGTTTTGTGTAACAGAGCTTAAGGTTTTGTCGCTACTAGAATCGCACGCCTTGGTGCTGGGTGACCTTCTACGGTTTTACTTGGATCATTAGGGTCTAAGTAATCCGGTAGAGAGTTGTGTGTCATCCACTCCGTTGTGCGTTGTTCGCCAATCGTTGTAACATTTTCATCAACGATACGCACGTCTTCAAAGCCTACCTGTTCAAGCCAGCGTTTCAGTGCGCGTGCAGATGGGAAGAAGTAAACGTTTCTCATTTGCGCGTAGCGATCTACAGGCACAAGAACAGCGTTTTCGTCACCTTCAATCACTAACGTTTCAAGTACCAGTTCGCCACCAGATACCAATTGGTCTTTTAGTTGAATCAAATGATCAAGTGGTGAACGGCGGTGGTAAAGCACGCCCATGCTGAATACAGTGTCGTAAGCTTCCAGTTTTGGCAGTTGCTCAATACCTAGAGGTAATAGGTGAGCGCGTTGGTCGTCGCCCATCAATTTACGAATGGCTTCAAACTGAACCAAGAATAAGTGAGAAGGGTCGATACCCACCGTCAAGCGAGCACCTTCACCTAGCATGCGCCACATGTGGTAGCCGTTGCCACAACCTACATCGAGCACCGAACGGTTTTTCAATGGAGAGATATGTGGAAGCACACGATCCCATTTCCAGTCACTGCGCCATTCTGTATCGATATGAATGTCGTGAACTGTGTAAGGGCCTTTTCTCCAAGGGTGGAAAGTCTTCAGTAAGCTTTCTAACTTTTTAAGTTCACCCGTGTGGAACGGTGTAGAGCTGCCAATCGTCACTGAGTTTTTCAGATCAACTTGGTCAGGCACACCTTGCGGGATTTTATTCAGTGCACGTAACCAACGGTCGAAGTCGCCGTGTTCTGCATTTTGCCAATCCGTCAGCTGTTGAGGAAGAACATTAAGCCACGGCTGAAGGCGAGTGTCTTGGGCAATGAGTTGATAAAAATTGGCAAAATTAAACATAGTTTTTCACTGAGTTAATAGGGTCAATAAACCCTAAAATAGAAATTAAATTTGTCATTCCCTACAGTGAGGGACGAACATGATAGGGAGTCTCGGTTGATCGTACTTGATAGAGATCCCCAACTCGCTCGTTCCTCGCTCTTGAGGATGACGTTTTAGTACGAGCTGACTGGGTATGTGCGCTATTTAATCGCGAACATTGAACCGAAGTTGAAGCATTGGAACCACACTTCGCTACTTGAGAAGCCAATCTTTTCAAAACGTTGCTTGTGAACTGTAATCGAGTCAGGACGCATCACGTTTTCAATTGCGCTGCGTTTCTGGCTGACTTCAAGCTCGCTGTATCCGTTTGCACGCTTGAAATCATGGTGCAGGTCGATAAGCAGTTCATTTGAACTTTCGTCTTCGAATACGTACTTTTCAGAAAGGATTAAGATTCCGCCCGGGCGTAAGCCTGCATGAATTTTTTCAAGCAGAGAGTATCGGTCGTCAGGAGACAGAAATTGCAGTGTAAAGTTAAGCACCACAACAGAGGCGTCTTTGATTTCCACTTCACGGATGTCGGCTTCAATCACTTCTACCGGTGTGTCACTGCGGTAGGCGTTTACATGCAGCTTACAGCGTTCAACCATGGCTTCTGAATTATCGATAGCGAAAATCGTGCAGCCTTCTTGCTGAATGTGACGACGCATAGAAAGTGTCGCAGCACCAAGCGAGCAGCCAAGGTCGTAAATATTTGAATGTGGCTTTACAAAGCGTTCAGCCAGCATGCCGATTGCAGAGATGATATTGCTATAGCCAGGCACCGAGCGTTGAATCATATCCGGAAATACTTCAGCAACCCTTGCATCAAAGGTGAAGTCTCCAATTTTATCAATAGGAGCGGAAAAGATATTGTCTGTGTTGCTCATGGCATTTTCTCTCGACAGTCAGCGTAATTGGCACAAAATTCATACCAAATAAAAGGGGACATATTTTACGTAAAAAAAGCGCGGCTGTCACGAAAACTGAGATTGATGAAAGTGAACGCTTGTTAGTAGTTGTTTACTATCAAAACATCGAGATTTGATGGTCGCCTTTTTGAGCAGGAAACTCCGCCAAATTAGGCAAGGTTATCTTTGTGTGTTCAGCAACTTGCGTCTGTAATTGCTTATAGATAGCAATCGCCAACTCAGGGGCGTGATTATTGTCTGGGGTGTGGATCATTAAATAAGGTTGTTTTCCTTCGTTTAACCAAGTCGGTAATTTCGCGAACCAAGGTTTAAAGAAAGCCAGATTGGGTTCCTTATCTGGATGACCAATAAAGCGAACCATCGGATTGTTTGCCGTCGCAATGGCATGAACCGGAACACGTGGTTTCTTTTGATGCGCGTCGATCACCGCCTCTGTGGTTGGTGGTGCGGAGAAAACAGGACGGCTATCCATAATGATGCGATTGATCCCTTCTTCTATCAACCAATGATTGAAACGTTTTTCGGCATCGCCTTTATCAAAGAAACCAAGGTGACGAACTTCAACGCCGAGCTGCATGTCTTTTGGAAACAAGGTACAAAATTTTTGCAGGGCAGGAAGCATGCTGGGTTCGAAGCTATGGGGCAATTGAATCGTCCACTGACCAATGCGCCTATGTAGGGGCGACATGGTGAGCAGAAATTCCTTGAGTTCGGCTTGGCAATGTTTTAAGTGCTGCTGGTGGGTGATGAACTTAGGCAGCTTAAAAGTAAACTTGAAATCATCGTGACTCGCGGCTTTCCAGTTATTGACCGTTGAGACACTGGGTGTCGCATAGAAAGTCGTGTTGCCTTCAACGGTATGAAAAACTTGGGAGTATTTTTCTAAGCGCTCAGCGGGTTTTGTTCCTTTACCATAGAACTGACTTTGCCACTCAGAGTGAGACCACATTGTTAACCCAAGTCTTAGAGGTAAAGTTTCTGTTGTTATTACACGAGCATCCATCTATTACACCGTTATTTATCACGCCATCAGTCATTACAAAAAGTTTTTGGGTTGAAATTAGGGCGTGTTGAT
>NZ_JBFRLX010000204.1:13267-21291 GCF_041470165.1 Vibrio sp. 10N.286.46.A8 | reverse complement strand
TGCCCGAAGGGTTCGAGCTGAGCACCCCGCAAAAAGCGTTTTACTCTTTGTTGAGGGAGATTTGCTTAGAATGACCAGGCTACTTCCCCCTTGCCGCGATTAAAACGCTTTTATATCGAACGAAATTTGACCGTGAAAGGTCAATGCGCCCTAGTCATATAGATTTTATCGATGAGTTTGCGCAAACGTTAACTAATCAGTCACGAATCCTCATTGTGGGTAAGGATTTTTGTTGCGGTCATCTTTTTGCTATATATAATGTTCTAAAGCAAAATATTTTGATAAATGTCAAAAAAAATTGAGAGCGAGTGATAAAACTTGCCCATAATTTGTGCTCTGCCTCTCAGGTAGGCACCTTTTTCATCCACGTGAGCAAAGTGGCAAACCAATGTTTGTTGCTTGTAATCCCTCTAACTACTCAGTGAGCTGTTGTTACTTATTATCACAGTCATCAAATGAGCCGCAGCCTTTGGACTTAAGGCCGAGTAGATACATAGAATTTATCGGTTGGAGTAATCGAGCCGAACCCCATTTATTCATTTTGTAGAGGATTGTCATTGTGACAAAAATTATCGTAGTAGGCGGCGGTGCTGGTGGTTTAGAACTAGCAACTAAGCTAGGCCGCACTTTAGGTCGTAAGAAACGTGCCCAGATTACTCTGGTAGACCGTAAAGCAAGCCACCTATGGAAACCATTGCTTCATGAAGTAGCTACTGGCTCATTGGATGAAGGTGTTGATGCGCTAAGCTACCGCGCACACGCAAAAAACCATTGCTTTGATTTCCAAATGGGCAGCCTGAACGATATCGATCGTGAACGTAAAGTGATTGCGTTGAGCGAGTTGACTGATGAGCACGGTGAGTTGCTGATGCCAGGCCGTGAACTTGAATACGACATTCTTGTGATGGCGTTAGGTTCAACGTCAAACGACTTCAATACCCCAGGTGTTCGTGACAACTGTATTTTCCTTGATAGCCCAGAGCAAGCACACCGTTTCCGTACAGAAATGAACAACCAGTTCTTAAAGCTGCACGCTAAGAATGGTCAAGGTACGGTAGACATTGCGATTGTTGGTGCGGGTGCTACTGGTGTTGAACTGTCTGCTGAGCTTCACAACGCTGTGAAAGAGCTTCGTACATACGGTTTTGGCGACCTAGATTCAAGCAAGCTGAACGTTAACCTTGTTGAAGCGGGTGAGCGTATTCTTCCAGCTCTACCTCCTCGTATTTCCAGCGCAGCACATTCTGAGCTAACTAAGCTTGGCGTCAACGTGCGTACAACGACAATGGTTACACAAGCTGACGCTGACGGTCTAACGACCAAAGATGGTGAGAAGATCCCAGCACAGATCATGGTATGGGCTGCTGGTATTAAAGCGCCAGATTTCATGAAAGATATCGGTGGTCTTGAGACGAACCGTATCAACCAGTTGGTTGTCAAAAACACGCTGCAAACTACGCTTGATGACAACATCTTTGCTATCGGTGATTTGGCGCAATGTACACAAGCGGATGGTTCGTTTGTTCCACCACGTGCGCAAGCGGCTCACCAAATGGCAAGCTGCGCATTTAGCAACATCATCGCTAAGCTGAACGGCCGTGACCTGAAAGACTACATCTACAAAGATAAAGGCTCACTGGTTTCACTAAGCCGTTTTTCTACAGTAGGTAGCTTGATGGGTAACCTGACTAAAGGTTCGATGATGGTTGAGGGACGTATTGCTCGTGTGGTTTACATCTCTTTGTACCGAATGCACCAGATGGCACTTCACGGCTTAATCAAAACATCACTGATGATGTTGGTGGGTCGTATTAACCGTGTCCTTCGTCCAAACCTAAAGCTTCACTAATCAGGTAAGCCTTCTAAGGTCATTACGCTGATAATAAAAAAGAGCTCTTCGGAGCTCTTTTTCGATCGTGTCGAGTACGTGTTATTTCGGATTGTTACTCTATTAAGCGATTAAGATAATGGAGGTAACACAGAATAAACCACGCCATCTTTCGGTTTACCGTTAAAGATAAAGCGATTCTTTGCAATGGCTTCACGTTCAGCGCCACATTTCTCGATCAGCTTTTGGCTGGGTAGGTTCTCTGTATCGCAGACAATCTCCAAACGCGTCAACTTGAGCATTGCGAAGCAAAATTCAAATAGGGCAAGCATTGCTTCTTTCGCTATCCCTTTTCTCTGAAATTGATCACCCACCCAATAACCTAAACTTGCCATATTAAAGGTGTGGTAAAGCTCATTTATGGCCACCATGCCGACTAACTTTTCGCTTTTTCGTTCGAAGATACCAAAGCCAAACGCATCGGCTTTAACCCAGTTTAAGCGAGTCGCAAGAATGAATCTCTCGGCCTCGACGGTCGAAAACTCGTCGTGGCACCAGTCGAGCCATGGCAATAAACTCGGGGAGGATTTAACCAGCTGCGAAAACTCTTGAGCGTCTGAGGCTTCAATGATTTTTAGGTTGAGGTGTTGAGTATTTATCTGAAAGTCAGGGCTCATAAGAAATACCGAATTACATGTAAGTACTGAACAAAGGATTCAGTGCAGAATAAAGATAGATAGCACTTAATAAAACGCCCTCACTAGGAGGGCGGATTGAATTATTTATATAATTATAGCCGAATCGGCAAGTAACTTACTGCGCCACGCGTCGAACTTGAATAACCATTCCAAGAAGTGGGTGGTCAAGGTAGTGAGTTTCTGTACTGCGCATACGACGTTTTTGGTCCATGCGGTAGCTCTTAAGAAACTCTTGGACTTCAACCGTCGGAGAAATCTCCGTTAGATTACCCACTTGCACGTTACTTTCTGCACCACTTACAGGTGAATCTAGCTCGATTTGTTGCTCTTGTAGAGTCACTTCACGAACGCTCGGCGCTTTTAAATCCAATGTCGTTTCAGCATATAGATAGTGCTGAACGTAGATTTGCAGCTTGCCGTCTAACTCGTAAAGCGGCTTATCGATAGTCTCTTCTTGAAAACCATTCGGATTTGATGCAGTTACTGCACCTTTCTCAGAACCGTCGGCATTAAACTGTTTAGAGAAGTCTTTACCGGCTTGAATATGGAAAACCGGTGCCGAGCTTTTGCCTTGGTCGCCTTGACGCCAAGCGGTATGCATCAGAACTTCAAAGCCTGCGTGTTTGCGTAGCTTATCTTTCTGAGGTGTTAACTTGTATTCCGAGTAAGGCAGCATCTGCACGCCTTTCTTCGCTCGGTATTGGGTATCTTGAAATGAACCTACGCGCTCAAGTGAAATCTGAGGCTGTGTGTTTGGCCAAGATTCATTCACTTTTTCTGCATCAACAGCACGCTTAAAAATGATCACTTCTATATCAAATTGTCTCTGCGCCAAACTTGGCAGTGAGACGAACAATAGTAGCAGTGGGATCAGTCTTTTCATTTTTACTCCGTCTTCCAGCCGAACTACCGGCTGGATAATTTATATGTGCAAGTGGATTGGGTCTGATGCCGAAGGCAGCAAGTTCTGTCTGAATTCGCCCAATAAATCACTAACAAATTGAATTCGTTTCCGTCTGTCGACCAATGGTATCGTAAACTTGAACTTTGTTGGTCCTTCCATTGAAAACTTTTGCGGTTGAGATTGCAACAGTTTAACAAGGTAGGTCGGGTTTATGTCAGCATCCGGGTAGAATTCTAAGAATCCACCTTTATCATGAGCCTCAATTTTCTTCGCTTTGATAGACGCCGCGGCTAATTTTAGCTCTGAAACTGACAACAAGTTCTTGGTAGCATCCGGCAGAAGGCCGAAGCGATCAATCAGCTCGACTTTCAACTCTGCCAATTCGTCGGTGTCACTCACACTCGCAATACGCTTATAAGTAGACAAACGTGTATTGATGTCTGGGATGTAGTCATCAGGCAATAGCGCAGGCAGGCGCATCTCAATTTCAGTTTGTTCACGCAGTAGGTCATCAAGCGATGGCTCTCGCCCTTCTTTCAATGCTTCAACTGCTTGTTCAAGCATCTCCATGTACAAGGTGAAACCAACCGATTGAATTTGACCACTCTGTTCATCACCTAACAGCTCACCCGCGCCACGAATCTCTAAGTCATGGGTTGCTAGTGTAAAGCCTGCACCTAAGTCTTCAAGTGAAGCTATGGCATCTAATCGCTTAACCGCATCTTTGGTCATTGCTTTCGGGGGAGGTGTTAGCAGATAGGCATAGGCTTGGTGGTGAGATCGACCCACACGCCCACGCAATTGGTGCAACTGTGCTAAACCAAGGTTATCGGCTCTGTCCATTAAGATGGTATTGGCTGTTGGTACGTCGATACCGGTTTCGATGATGGTTGTACACACTAGCAAGTTAAAACGCTGGTGGTAGAAATCATTCATGATGCGTTCTAGTTCGCGCTCTCGCATCTGGCCATGAGCCACGGTGACACGCGCTTCTGGAATCAGTTTCTGTAGTGACTCAGCCGTCTTTTCAATCGTGTCTACTTGGTTGTGTAAGAAGTAAACTTGACCACCACGCATGATTTCACGAAGTACCGCTTCTCTGACGATCGCGTCATCACTCTCACGGACAAAGGTCTTTATTGCTAAGCGTCGTGCTGGTGGTGTTGCGATGATTGACAAGTCACGCATGCCGCTCATTGCCATGTTCAATGTACGTGGAATTGGCGTCGCGGTGAGCGTTAGGATATCGACATCCGCACGCATTGCTTTCACTTTTTCTTTCTGACGCACACCAAAGCGGTGCTCTTCATCGACAACCAACAGGCCAAGGTCTTTAAACTGAAGGTCACTTGAAAGTAACTTGTGAGTACCCACTAAGATGTCGACCTTACCGTCGGCGACATCTTGCATGATCGATTTCTGTTCTTTGGCTGATTTGAATCGAGACAGAACCTCAACACGAATCGGCAAGTTGGCGAAACGGTCGCGGAAGTTTTCAAAGTGTTGCTGAGCAAGTAACGTTGTCGGTACTAACACGGCCACTTGTTTGCTGTTATCGGTACACACGAACGCGGCACGCATTGCGACTTCTGTTTTACCAAAACCAACATCACCACACACTAAGCGGTCCATGGCTTTTGCTTGGCACATATCAGACATTACCGCATTAATTGCCATCGCTTGGTCATCGGTTTCTTCAAACGGGAAGCCAGATTTGAAGGTTGCGTACTGACCACGATCGAGCACAAATTTGTAACCCGGCTTAAGCTCACGCTTGGCGTAAACATCGAGCAGTTCGGCTGCGACGTCACGGACTTTCTCTGCGGCGCGCTTACGAGCTTTCTGCCATGCTTCACCGCCAAGTTTGTGTAGCGGTGCAGAATCTTCAGCGCCACCAGAGTAGCGGCCAATTAAGTTCAAAGAGGCAACAGGCACGTATAACTTGGCATCGTTTTGATACTCAAGTGTTACGTATTCGGTTTTCATCCCACCCGCTTCAAGTGTTTGCAAGCCGATATAGCGGCCAATACCGTGGTCAATGTGAACAACGGGTTGGCCCGGTTTAAGTTCCGCTAAGTGACGGATTACGGTGTCGCTGTTTACGCTTTTCTTATCTTTTTTTCGACGCTGAACAACGCGATCACCCAATAGATCACTTTCACAGATAAGGGCGATGTTTTGCTCTTCGTGGATAAAGCCATGCTCAGCAGAACCTAGGATCAGGGTGAACTTATCTTTACCTTTAATTGCCGCGTCGAGGTTTTCAACTTCGCTCGGACGAACTTTGATGCCTCGAAGCAATTCACTTAGAGCTTCACGGCGGCCTTCAGACTCAACCGAAAAAACAACCTTGCCATCGAAGGCTTCAGTGAACTTTCTTAAGTTAGACAACGGTTCTTTATTCTGATGTTGAACGCTGAGATCAGGCAGAGGCATAACCGGAAGGTTTGTACGCCCAGCTTTTTCTTCAATCGTGTCTAAGCTTAGGTTGACCTGTGGCTTCTGTTTGAAGTGTGCGAACAGCTCGTCTTTCTTTAGCCACAGTTGTTCAGGTGTCAGCAGCGGTCGTAATGGGTCAACACCGCGTTGCTCGTATCGGTGAGAAACGTCCGTTAGGAACGAATCTACTGCAGTCTCGACATCACCTAGAATCAGGAGTTGCGCTTCATCGGCAACATAATCAAACAAGGTTTCGGTGTGCTCGAAGAACAGCGGTTGCCAATACTCAATACCAGCAGGCCACGTGCCTTTAGAAACCTGCATATAAACCGATTCTGGTTCACGGCGCGCATCAAACTGTTGGCGCCAACGAATACGGAAATCTTCAATCGCTGTTTCCGAGGTTGGGAATTCGTGAGCAGGCAGCAGTCGAATCTCAGAGATGTCTTCGATAGAGCGCTGGTTTTCAGGATCGAAAGTACGGATCGTGTCGATCTCGTCATCGAAGAAGTCGATACGATACGGGTCTTTGCTGCCCATTGGGAACAGGTCGAGAATAGAACCACGGCTAGCGTATTCACCCGGGCCAAACACTTGGTCAACATAGCGATAGCCCGACTTTTCGAGTTGCAGACGTAATTTCTCTAGTGAATAGAGATCGCCTGTTTTCACCATTAACGTGTGTTGTAGTAAGAAGTCGCGCGGTGACTGGCGTTGCAATAACGTGCTGATCGGAACGATCGTGATGCCATCTTTTAGCGTTGGCAGTGCGTAAAGGCGTGCTATACGATCTGAGATGATCTCTTGGTGCGGCGAGAAGCTATCGTATGGCAGCGTCTCCCAGTCAGGAAATAACGCAACTTCATGTGCCGTAAACTGTTCAATTTCAGATTGAAGCTTGAGTGCGATCTGAGGATCAGGCACTGCAAGTAAAGTATGGCTGTTATGCTGCTCCGCTAGTTTAGCGATAGTAAGCGCGAGAGATGAACCAACTAGGTTACCGATGTGCTTTTTGTCACCGGCACCTTTGAGCTTAGGTAGTGTGAAAATGGATTGTTTTGTCATGTCTATTTACTTGTTATCTCGTTCTAGAGAGCGTTGACGTAAGAGCTTTTGTTGTTGATGGAGCGCAGCCTTGATCAACAAGTCTTGGTCAGTATCACGAAGATGAGCATATTTGAATTTGATTTCGAAGCCTGAATCTTTAGGTTCGCTAGCGAAGACCTCCGCGTAGCAATAGATAGCGGCGGCAGGGTGCTCGATAAAGAGCTTTGCTTTAACTAAGCGACCCGCTTCGATATCTGTTTTGGAAAAACACGAGAACTGACTCGCGCCAAATGAATACGTATGGGTACGAAATTGTTCATCATCTTGTTGCGATAACATAAAGCTCAACAAGAGGTTTAATTTAGAGTTCTGTGCATCCAATAAACTGATGACATTCTTCAAGTCGCTGTTTTTCAGTTCGTTGCGAGCACTGTCAGCTAATAGATCCAATTGGCTAAATTCACTTGCCACTACAAAAGGGGCAGGGATCTCTGATTCGAACTGAATCTGAGAAGGTAAAGCGAAGTTACTGTCCATTGGCTCAATATTAGCGGTAAGGCTGTGGTGAACGGTAAAAAACTCTTGTTCTGTCATGCGTTAGTTCCTTGAAGTGATCTATTGATTATCGCTATGTGGCCGCAGTAATCAAGGTCAGTTAATTGAAAGTCTCAAATAGTTGTTTGAAAGTTAGCTATTTGACAAGGTTCTGTTTTTCAAGCCTAACTAATTGAGTTAATTCACTCTATATTTTCAATTAACCCCTACACAGTAACGGCAATACCCGTTACATTAACCCGCATCTCCTTTAGATGGTTCAAAGTATGTTTCATCCTATTTCATTGTTTGTTGGCCTGCGTTATTTGAAAGGCCGTTCAGGTGATCGCTTTAGCCGTTTTGTTTCTTATATGTCGACAGCCGGAATTACCATTGGTGTGCTGTCTCTGGTTACTGTTTTGTCGGTAATGAATGGATTCGAAGCGCAGTTAAAAGACCGAATTCTTGGTGTCCTTCCTCAAGCCGTCGTTTACGAGCAAGGAGGCACAACGTCACTTTCTGCTCAAGCACCTAGCTTTGCGGAGCAAATGTCGCTCAATGGCCACGTAGAACC
>NZ_JBFRLX010000204.1:0-12486 GCF_041470165.1 Vibrio sp. 10N.286.46.A8 | reverse complement strand
AATGGCCACGTAGAACCTATTGTTCGCAGTGAAGCGGTGATCCAAAGTCCTGCTCAGTTATCTGCGGGCTTGTTAATCGGTATTGAGCCAAATTCAGATGACCCTCTTCAGAATCATTTAATTGCTGGCAGACTGTCTTCACTCAAAGCTGGTCAGTATCAGCTTTTCCTTGGTCATACCTTGGCAAGAAACTTGAAAGTGTCTATGGGCGACAAAGTTCGCTTAATGGTGACCAGTGCCAGCCAATACACGCCGTTAGGACGTATTCCAAGCCAGCGAAATTTTACCGTAGCTGGGATTTTTAACACGGGTTCGGATATCGATGCTCAATTGATGGTGACAGATATCAACGATGCTGGGCGTTTGATGCGCTATAAATCAGACACCATTTCAGGCTGGCGACTGTTTTTTGATGACCCATTTGAAGTGGCAGAACTATCAAACCAACCGCTACCGGAAGGTTGGGTGTGGAGCGATTGGCGAGACCAACGTGGCGAGCTATTCCAAGCCGTTCGAATGGAAAAAAACATGATGGGTTTGATGCTTGGGCTGATCATTGGTGTTGCTGCGTTTAACATTATTTCTGCGCTTATTATGGTGGTGATGGAGAAACAGTCCGAAGTCGCCATCTTAAAAACCCAAGGTATGCGTGATGGTCAAGTGATGGGGATCTTTATGGTTCAAGGTGCAAGTAGTGGTGTGATCGGCGCATTATCTGGTGGCATCCTGGGCGTGATTTTAGCTTCGAACCTCAATACTATTTTAGAGGCGATGGGTGTTGCTCTGTTTTCATTTGGTGGACAGTTGCCAATTTTAATTAACCCAATTCAAATCGCCGTTGTTGTGGTTCTGGCTATTGCACTTAGCTTGATTGCCACTGTCTTCCCTTCTTATCGTGCATCGTCTGTGAAACCTGCTGAGGCCCTTCGTTATGAGTAATTTTCTTCAATGTAATGATATCCGTAAAACGTACCGTGAAGGCTCGTTAGATACTGAGGTTCTCAAGGGCGTCAGCTTCGAAATAGAAAAGGGTGAGCTAGTCGCAATCATTGGTACATCCGGTTCAGGTAAAAGTACGCTATTGCATATTTTAGGGGCGTTGGATGATGCTTCTGATGGTAGTGTCAGCTTTCTCGGACAAGACTTAGCGTCTTTGAGTTCGAATAAGCAGGCTAAGCTTCGCAACCATCATCTTGGCTTTGTTTATCAATTCCATCATCTTCTTTCTGATTTCTCAGCGTTAGAAAACGTAGCAATGCCGTTGTTGATAGGTGGAGAGAAGCCAGCGAAAGCTAAACAAGAAGCACAGTTGCTACTTGATAAAGTGGGGCTAAGTCATCGTGTTGACCACCGACCTTCAGAACTTTCAGGTGGTGAGAGGCAACGAGTGGCAATTGCTCGTGCATTGGTGAACAAGCCTGCGCTAGTGTTGGCGGATGAGCCGACTGGTAACCTAGACCACAACACAGCACTTTCTATTTACGACTTAATGCGCGAACTGAACCGTGAGTACGATACTGCCTTTTTGGTTGTGACTCACGATGGTGAACTTGCCGGTAAGATGGATCGCCAACTTCACATGCAAGATGGTTTACTGGTCAACGTAGAAAAAGAGGAGAGCTAAGTGTTTTCTTCTTTATCTCTATTGATAGGCGGCCGATTTAGCCGGGCGAAACAACGAGACAAAATGGTGTCGTTCATCTCCTTGTCTTCGACAATTGGTATTGCTGTTGGTGTCGCGGTAATCATTATCGGCTTATCTGCAATGAATGGTTTTGAGCGAGAGCTTCAATCACGAGTACTTTCTGTCATTCCTCACGGTGAGTTTGAGGGCGTGAATAAACCAGTAACTCGCTGGGAGCATGTGATTGAGGAGTCGGTAAAGCACGATAAAGTCGTTGCTGCTGCGCCTTATGTGAAAATAACCGCGCTTGCCGAAAAAGGCAAAGAGTTGAAAGCAATTGAAGTTCGCGGCGTTGACCCACAACTTGAGCAACAAGTATCGAGCCTATCGAGTTTTATCGATAAGCAAGCTTGGAGCGATTTTAAGGCAGGGCAACAACAAATCATTTTGGGCTCTGGTGTGGCCAATGTACTTGGCGCGAAAGTCGGTGATTACCTGACTCTGATGATCCCGACGGTGAATGGGTCGGTTAAGGTTCAAGCACCTAAACGTGTTCGAGTCAAAGTGGTTGGCTTGCTGACGCTTAATGGCCAAATTGACCACAGCTTAGCTTTGATCCCGATCGGCGATGCGCAAGTTTACGCAAACCTAGGCGAGGCAGTGACAGGGGTTTCTTTAAAAGTGACCGATGTTCTGAACGCGAACTCTATTGTGCGTGAGGTGGGTAACCAGCTTGATGTGTATGTGTATCTACGAAGCTGGCAACAGAAGTTTGGCTTCTTGTATCGAGATATTCAGTTGGTTCGCACCATTATGTATCTGGTGATGGTACTGGTTATTGGTGTTGCTTGTTTCAATATTGTCTCGACATTAATGATGGCAGTAAAAGACAGAGCATCAGAGATCGCGATTTTAAGAACCATGGGCGCATCGGACGGCCTTGTGAAACGCATTTTCGTTTGGCAGGGCGTATTCTCCGGTGTGTTAGGTAGTTTGGTGGGCAGTGTAATAGGCGTGTTAGTGGCGCTTAATCTCACGACACTTATCAAAGGGCTTGAAAGGCTAGTTGATCACCAGTTCTTGTCCGGTGACATCTATTTTGTCGACTTCTTGCCATCACAACTCGATATGACGGATGTTGTTGTGGTTTCCGGTACAGCGATTGTATTGAGCCTATTGGCGACATGGTACCCAGCATCACGAGCAGCCAAGTTAAACCCTGCCTCGGTGCTTAGCTCGAAGTAATGCGCTTAGTAATACTTCATGTAGCATGATAGACAAATGGCATACACAAAAACAAAAAAAGGATCCCTAATGGGATCCTTTTTTTTTGAATTCAATCTGCATTCTTTACGACTGTGGTTACATCCCAATATTGCAGAGTTCTGTGGTTCATCTGACTTTAACTTGTGTGCGGTTTAAGTGAAGCGCATACAAGGATAGATTGAACGACAAGGAAAAGTTGTCAGTACCTTGCTTGACGCTTCTTCCAACTTCTTACTACTGAGTAACGCCATAACCCGCGAATACCAAAGTAGCCAATCATTGCTGAAACCACGCCACAAATCAGGCAACCCAGTAAGAAAGGAGGCCCGATTGTATTCATTTGCGCCAAGATGAAGTCCCAAGACAATTCGAAATGGAAGGCTTGAGGTGGTACATGCATAACAAACGCCCCAACTTTATAAGCAAAGTAGAAGAGAACGGGCATAGTGACCGGGTTACTGATCCAAACAAGTGCGACAGCCAAAGGTAGGTTAACGCCACATGCGACAGCAAGGCCTGCAGACATAATCATTTGGCTTGGTAGAGGGACAAACGCCATGAATAACCCAACAGCGAATGCGCCTGCCGCAGAGCGACGATTAAGGCACCATAAGTTGGGGTTGTACAAAACATTGCCAAAAACTTTCAATGCTTTCTGACGCTTGATTAGCTCATGGTCAGGCATAAATCGTTTGATAAACTTTCTTGGCATAGGAGGAAGCTACTCTCTTGTTTAACACTTGGTTCTTGATTTCATTTGCTGCGACAGTTGTGTCTGCCAGCTTCTGGCCTGTGATGCCTCATTGGGTTTGGGCACCATTGATGCTGTTGTTACTACTAGCATCAACAAAGTATAGCGTTTTCCGGAGTGCAAGAGGTCTAGCAACAGCATTGATACTAGTTATCTGCCTAGGGAATGTAATTGAAATACAAACGAGTCGCTTATTTCAATCAGGGCAGAATACTACCATAAATGCTTCGGTTGTTAGCCTTTTTAGTGAAAATAGCCACGGTTTTGAAAGCGTAATAGTAGCTAGATCAATTGGCGGCGAAAAATTAATCTTTCCTCAATTGATAAAATTACGTTTGTTTACTCCTTTTAAGTTAACACTCGGAGATGATGTCAATTTATCTGTGTATATAAAGCCTGTATGGGGCAAACTCAATGAAGCAGGCTTTGATTTAGAAAAGTATCTGTTTAGCGCAGGTGTGGTTGCCAATGCAATTTACAGATCTAATACAAAGTATCGCATTCATACCAATAGCAACTTACGGTCCTATTGGTTTGAAAACAGTCTTGAAAGGTTAAGTCAACTGGCAAATCAAGACCTCATTATGGCTTTGAGTTTTGGTTATCGAGACCTTATTCACTCTCAGCGTTGGGGCTTACTTAAAAGCAGTGGTTTGATTCACTTGATGGCTATTTCGGGGCTGCATATTGGGATTGCCTTTGGTATCGGCTATCAAGTAGGAAAGGTATTCAGGTTACTATCATCTTCACTTCTTTGGTTGCCCACAATATTCGGAGTCGGCTTAGCCTATTTCTACAGTTGGTTTGCTGGGTTCACGCTGCCCACCTTGAGAGCTTTGGTGATGTGTATTATCGCCAGCTATTTCTTGTGGCGTGGGCAAAATATCAGTTTGTTTCGGTATGTCGCCTTAAGTCTGTGCGTGGTTCTGCTAATTTGGCCATTTTCAGCATTATCGAGTAGCTTCTGGTTGTCTTTTGGTGCGTTAGGTGCCGTTCTTTACATTGCGTTAAATAGTCAGTCATCCGATTCCAACTCAACATTTATCGACCGAGCACTGCAGCTCTTCAAGATTCAGTTAATGCTGACATTCCTGATTGCTCCCTTTTCGATGCTGTTCTTTAATGGGGTCAGCTTAGTCTCTGTTTTCTACAACTTGCTCCTTTTACCTTGGGTGTCGATGGTGGTTATTCCACTATTGTTCCTGGCAATGTTCTTTAGCTTAATATTGGCGCCAGTATCAGGTGGCGTTGGCTTAACTACATTCAACAATGGTTTGTCTGAACAATTATGGATGTTGGTCGACTTATCGCTTGAGCCTCTCGTATTTAGTCTTCCTTTCTCTGAACGATTTTGGTTTCAAGTGGATAATCACACGATTGAGTTGTCTGTATTCCTCATCTTGTTTTTCGGTTTTGTCAGTCGATATTTCAAGCGAGCACTATCTATATTGATTATTACCGTGTTTGTACTGTGGTGGGAGTTCGGCAAGCCTCAACAAGACAAACTAATTATCGATATCTTGGATGTTGGTCACGGGTTGTCTTTGCTCTTAGAAAAGAACAATCAGATTGTTGTTTACGATCTTGGTAACGCATGGCCAGGAGGTTCCATTGTCGAATCCTTACTTATTCCTACTTTGAATCAGAGGGGAATTCATGAGTTGGAGGGTGTAATAGTGAGTCATTTCGATTCTGACCACGCTGGTGGCTATCCGTCGTTACTTGAAAATTACAACCCTAAGTGGGTAAGAGCCAGTCAGAATATCAGTCAACAAGGACAATCTACGATTCAAGAATCGTCAAATATTCAAGCATGTATTTTAGGAGAAGTATGGACTTGGCAAGGGGTTGCTTTTGAGGTCTTGTGGCCTCCCAAACAAGTGAAGAGGGCGTATAACCCACATTCGTGCGTGGTCAGGCTTTTTGACCCCGCTCTAGAGTTCTCGATGTTACTTACTGGTGATATTGAATTGGTCAGTGAGTGGTTACTTGCACGCGAAGGCGAACGGCTTCGAAGTGACGTAATGCTTGTTCCTCATCATGGTAGCAATACGTCTTCGATCGCCAGTTTTATTGAGGCCGTTTCACCTCAGTTAGCGATCGCTTCTTTGGCCAAAGGCAATCAATGGGGGATGCCGAGTGAATCCGTTATTGAACGTTATCACGACGCAGGGAGTGCTTGGCTTGATACTGGAGAAAGCGGCCAAATAACCATCAGTATTGGTCAAGAAGGTTGGCAATATCATGAGATTAGAGAACAACAAGGCAGACAGTGGTATAGGCAGATGCTTCGTAAGGGAGTAGAATAGGAAGATTATTGTGAGAAAATTAAGCGATTCTATGTCAACACAAACAGATGAAACTACCTGGGTCACATTTAAAAGACTTTGGACTTATATTCGACTATATAAGGCCGGCCTTGGTGTTGCGGTTATTGCGCTTATTATAAATGCTGTCACTGATACCTACATGATTTCCTTACTAAAGCCGTTACTTGATGAAGGCTTTGGTAATGCAGAATCTGACTTTTTACGTACGCTCCCTCTCATTATCTTTGTCATGATGTTCGTTCGTGGCATCAGTGGCTTTGTTTCAACTTATTGTTTGAGCTGGGTTTCAGGCAATGTGGTCATGGAAATTCGACGTAAAATATTCAGCCATTTTATGCATATGCCAGTTTCTTTTTTTGATAAAGAACAGACTGGTGCGCTGCTATCTCGAATTACTTACGATTCAGAGCAAGTCTCTGCGGCAACCAGTAAAGCATTAGTCAGTATTGTCCGTGAAGGTGCAAGTATTATTGGCCTGTTGACGCTGATGTTCTGGAATAGTTGGCAGTTGTCTTTGGTGTTGTTCGCTGTCGCCCCTCTTGTCGCGTGGGCAATCAGTATCGTATCGAAGCGATTCAGAAAGATCTCTAAGAACATGCAAACCAGTATGGGTCACGTCGCCTCTTCTGCAGAACAAATGCTGAAAGGACATAAAGTCGTTCTAACGTATGGCGGACAAGATCTAGAAAAACACCGCTTTGACCAAGTTAGTAACCAAATGCGCCAACAAAGCATGAAGCTAATCACTGCTCAAGCGGCCGCTAACCCAATTATTCAGATGATTGCATCACTTGCAATCGTAGTTGTTCTATTCCTTGCTAGTGTTGATTCAATTAAAGCAGAGCTTACTCCTGGTACGTTCACTGTTGTGTTCTCGGCGATGTTTGGTTTACTACGCCCACTAAAAGCTCTGACTAACGTAACGTCTGAATTCCAACGTGGTATGGCAGCGAGTACGACCCTATTTGGTTTGATGGATCTAGATACGGAACAAAATAAAGGTACGTTGAAGCCTGAAACCGTAGCGGGTGAAGTCGAAGTAAAAGATGTGACATTTACCTACCAAGGTGCAGAGAAAGCAGCGCTTGATAAGGTCAGTTTTAATATACCGAAAGGCAAGACAGTCGCACTTGTCGGCCGTTCAGGTTCGGGTAAGAGTACCATTGCGAACCTGTTTACTCGTTTTTATGACGTAGACTCTGGCTCTATTGAGCTTGATGGTCACGACATTCGTGATTATGAATTAAGAAATCTACGTGAGCACTTCGCTCTTGTTTCCCAGAATGTGCACCTATTTAACGATACGGTTGCGAACAACATCGCTTACGCAGCTGAAGAACAGTATTCACGTGAACAGATCGAACACGCGGCTAAACTTGCGCATGCAAGCGAGTTTATCGAAGGCATGGAAAATGGCATCGATACGGTTGTTGGCGAAAATGGCGCGAGCCTTTCTGGCGGTCAAAGACAGCGTATCGCGATTGCACGTGCTCTATTGAGAGATGCACCTGTTCTGATCCTTGATGAGGCGACATCTGCATTGGATACCGAGTCAGAAAGAGCGATTCAATCTGCGTTAGAAGAGCTGCAGAAAGACAAAACAGTACTTGTTATCGCACACCGACTATCTACTATCGAGCAAGCTGATGAGATTCTAGTGGTTGATGATGGGCATATTGTAGAAAGAGGTGCACATGCCGAGCTCATCGCCCTTGATGGCGCTTATGCACAACTACACCGAATTCAGTTCAGCGGATAAGATTAGGTCTTGTTGTGATCGAAAAAATTTGGTTTAACAATCACCCATTAAAATACTTTCTCTGGCCGCTATTGTGGCCATTGAGTCTGCTGTTCAAAATGATCAGCGGTCAACGTCGTGATGCTTATCTATCGGGGAAAAAAGAGACCTATCGCCCGCCTTTACCCGTGATTGTTGTTGGTAATATTACCGCTGGCGGCAATGGCAAAACACCGGTTGTGATTTGGTTGGTAGAGATGCTTCAGGCTCACGGCTTTAAGCCAGGTGTTGTTTCTCGAGGTTATGGGGCGAAAGCACCAAACTATCCGTTAGTGTTGGATGAAAACACGCCAGCAGAGCACTCTGGTGATGAGCCTCGTTTGATTCGTAAGCGAACTGGTGCGCCTGTAGCGGTTGACCCTGTGCGCGCAAACGCAGTAAAGGCTTTGCTGAGCGAAGGGGTTAATGTCATCATCACTGACGACGGCCTTCAGCATTATGCACTTGAACGCGATATTGAATTTGCTGTTATCGACGGTGCGAGACGCTTTGGTAGTGAGTGCCTAATTCCTTTGGGCCCATTAAGAGAGCCTATATCTCGTTTAGATGACGTAGACTTTTTGGTTAATAATGGCGGTGAAGCGCACGGGCGAGAGTTCTCGATGTCTTTACTTCCAAGCCAAGCGGTTAACCTGAAGACGGGTCAGAAAAGGTCTGTGGCAGAATTACAAAAGCTGGTGGCTTTTGCTGGTATCGGTCATCCACCACGCTTTTTTAAAACATTGGATAATCTTGATGGTGATGTGGTTTATACGCAGGGCTTCGCCGACCATCAAGATTTTGATAAAGATGAACTTCATGCCTTAGCAAAAAAAGGTACGAATATGATTATGACAGAAAAAGACGCTGTAAAATGCGAAGAGTATGCTCAAGACAACTGGTGGTATCTTCCAGTTTCTGCGCAGTTCAATGAAGATTCGCAACAGCAAATTTTAAAAAGAATAAAAGAGGTTATGGAATACTATGGATCACCGTCTGCTTGAGATCGTTGCTTGCCCTGTATGTAAAGGTAAACTAACTTTTGACAAAGATAAGCAAGAGCTTGTTTGTAAAATTGATCGCCTTGCTTACCCAATTAAAGAGGGTATTCCTGTTCTTTTAGAACCTGAAGCTCGCACCGTTTCAATGGATGAGGGTAAGTAATGTCTTATACGGTTGTTATACCTGCAAGATACCAATCGAGCCGTTTACCAGGTAAGCCTCTGGCTGACATTGGTGGCAAGCCGATGATTCAATGGGTATACGAACAGTCAATGAAAGCAGGTGCTGATAAAGTTATTATCGCTACCGACGACGCTCGAGTTGAAAAAGCGGCCAAAGTATTTGGCGCGACCGTTTGTATGACATCACCGAATCATGAATCAGGCACTGAGCGCCTCGCTGAAGTGATTGAAGTCATGAAGATTCCTGATGATCATATTATCGTGAATGTTCAAGGTGATGAGCCACTGATTCCACCTGCAATCATTAATCAGGTTGCGAATAACCTTGCGAACAGTACAGCGCCGATGGCAACACTCGGTGTGGAAATTACTCATGCTGACGAAGTGTTTAATCCTAACGCCGTAAAAGTTGTGACCGACAAAGATGGGTATGCCCTGTACTTTAGCCGAGCTACTATTCCTTGGGATCGCGATGCTTACGCGAACAATGGTACAGCTGCTGAATCTCCACTGCTTCGTCACATTGGCATTTACGCTTACCGTGCGGGTTTTATTAATACCTATATCAATTGGGAACCAAGTACCCTTGAGCGTATTGAGTGCCTAGAGCAGCTACGTGTACTTTGGTACGGTGAAAAAATCCATGTAGACGTTGCGGCAGAAGCACCTGCAGCTGGTGTTGATACGCCAGAAGACCTAGAAGCGGTTCGAGCTATTATTGGCTAAGCGTCTTTTAGCGACTACTTCTTTGCTCTACAAAAATGCAAAATCATGAGCCTTGCTTATCGCGAGGCTTTTTTATGCCTAAAGAGAAGCGAGTGACAGCCTTATTTATCTAAGTTAACGGATATTGAGTTGGTTGCATTGGTTTCTGTAGCATCACCCCGGAATTATCTGAGATTTACCTCGCTCGACTTGCAAATTTTCTCTATAATATGCCGCCTATAAAGTAGTGGCGAATCGCTAGTACAGAATAAAACTTACGACAAAACGTGGAGTAAAAGATGCCTTCTCAAAGCCCAGTGATTACGGTTGATGGACCAAGTGGTGCAGGTAAAGGTACCCTGTGTATGTTACTAGCAGATAAGCTAGGCTTTCATCTTCTAGACTCAGGCGCGATCTATCGCGTATTGGCTTTAGCGGCAATTCACCATGGTGTGGATACTGAATCAGAAGATGCTTTAGTACCGCTTGCAACTCACTTAGATGTTCAGTTTATCGCTGAGGGTGAGCTAGTGAAGGTTATCTTAGAAGGCGAAGATGTGTCTGGTGAACTTCGTAAAGAAGAGACGGGCATGGCGGCTTCAAAAGTCGCTGCTTTACCTCGCGTTCGTGAAGCACTGTTACGTCGTCAACGTGCTTTTAGCGCAGCTCCTGGTTTAGTTGCAGACGGTCGTGACATGGGAACGGTTGTGTTTCCTGAAGCGGAAGCGAAAATATTTTTAGATGCAAGTGCTGAAGAGCGCGCGAGTCGCCGCCTTAAACAGTTGCAACAGAAGGGGTTAGATGTTAAATTTGACGACCTTTTGAGCGAGATCCAAGAGCGAGACGATCGAGATCGTAATCGCCCAGTGGCGCCACTTCGCCCTGCAGAGGATGCTCTAGTGCTTGATTCCACCTCAATGAATATTGAGCAGGTAGTCGAAAAAGCACTACACTATATTGAATCGAAACTGGCTGGGTAATTTCGCCGAGCTAGTACGAACGTTGGTCGCAAGGATGATGACCGGCGAATTTATCAACCCCATGCGGTAGGATACCCATGGACGTTTAATTATTGAAGATTAAATAATGACTGAATCTTTTGCTCAACTCTTTGAAGAGTTTCTATCTGAAACTGAATTCCAACAAGGCAGCATCGTTAAAGGTACTGTAGTAGCTATCGAGAACGGTTACGTTCTTGTAGACGCTGGTCTTAAGTCTGAATCTGCTATCCCTGCTGAACAATTCAAGAACGCTGCTGGCGAACTTGAAGTTGAAGTTGGTGCTGAAGTAGACGTAGCTCTAGACGCTGTTGAAGATGGTTTCGGTGAAACTCAACTTTCTCGTGAGAAAGCTAAGCGTCACGAAGCTTGGATCGTACTTGAGAAAGCTTGTGAAGAAGCTGAAACTGTTGTTGGTATCATCAACGGTAAAGTTAAAGGCGGTTTCACTGTTGAACTTAACGGTATCCGTGCTTTCCTTCCAGGTTCTCTAGTAGACGTACGTCCTATCCGTGACACTGCTCACCTAGAAAACAAAGAGCTAGAGTTCAAAGTAATCAAGCTAGACCAGAAGCGTAACAACGTTGTTGTTTCTCGTCGTGCTGTTATCGAATCTGAAAACAGTGTTGAGCGTGACGAACTTCTTGAAACTCTACAAGAAGGTACTGAAGTTAAAGGTATCGTTAAGAACCTTACTGACTACGGTGCATTCGTTGATCTTGGCGGTGTTGACGGTCTTCTACATATCACAGATATGGCTTGGAAGCGCGTTAAGCACCCATCAGAGATCGTTAACGTTGGTGACGAAATCCTAGTTAAAGTTCTTAAGTTCGATCGTGAGCGCACTCGTGTTTCACTAGGTCTTAAGCAACTAGGCGAAGATCCATGGGTAGCAATCGCTAAGCGTTACCCAGAAGGTCACAAGCTTTCTGGTCGTGTTACAAACCTAACTGACTACGGCTGCTTCGTTGAAATCGAAGAAGGCGTTGAAGGTCTAGTACACGTTTCTGAAATGGATTGGACTAACAAGAACATCCACCCTTCTAAAGTTGTTAATGTTGGCGACGAAGTTGAGGTTATGGTTCTTGATATCGACGAAGAACGTCGTCGTATCTCTCTAGGTCTGAAACAGTGTAAAGCTAACCCATGGCAGTCATTTGCAGAAATGCAAGCTAAGGGCGACAAAGTTACTGGTAAGATCAAGTCTATCACTGACTTTGGTATCTTCATCGGTCTAGAAGGCGGTATCGACGGTCTTGTACACCTATCTGACATTTCTTGGAACGCTGCCGGCGAAGAAGCTGTACGTGAATACAAGAAAGGCGACGAAATCTCTGCTGTTGTTCTAGCAGTAGATGCAGAGCGTGAGCGTATTTCTCTTGGCGTTAAGCAAATGGAAAACGACCCGTTCAACGCATACGTTGCTGACAACAAGAAAGGTGTTCTTGTAAACGGTACTGTAACTGCAGTTGACGCTAAAGGCGCTACTATCGAGCTAATCGAAGGCGTTGAAGGCTACCTACGTGCTTCTGAAGTTTCTCGTGACCGTATCGAAGATGCATCTCTAATCCTAAGCGTTGGCGACAGCGTTGAAGCGAAGTTCACTGGTGTAGACCGTAAGAACCGCGTAATCAACCTATCTATCAAAGCTAAAGATGAAGCTGATGAGCAAGAAGCAATGGCTTCACTGAACAAGTCTGATGAAGGCGCGTTCGGTAACGCAATGGCAGACGCATTCAAAGCTGCTAAAGGCGAATAATAGCTTCTCATTAAGAGAATTATAGCTATCTAGCCAAGAAAGGAGCCGTAAGGCTCCTTTTTTTTTGCTTATTTTTCCGATAGGTCTATAAT
>NZ_JBFRLX010000203.1:0-7477 GCF_041470165.1 Vibrio sp. 10N.286.46.A8 | reverse complement strand
CCTGTTGGTTGGTGTTCAAGCTTCAATAAGGCTTGTACAGCAACGTCAGCTTCACTTGAATCAATATGGCAGGTGATCGACTCGCCTTCTTTCCATTTTTTGACCAGATAGTTCCATTTCCAACCACATTCCAAGTTTTCAAGTTGCTGATATTTCATGTCTAATCTCGAGAGTTAATCCTAGTGACAGCGTAACCCAAAATAGGCTATTTAACAATTGTTGTCTTGAAAGAATAGACCAAGATCATACTTATATTAGCTTAGTGATTAGTAACTACAACATAGAGCTACAAGCGAGATCGGTTTTTCTATATACTCCCTACCTCATTATCATAATCAGAAACTTAAATGACTCTAGTAGATTGGCGACATGTTACGCCTCAGTACGACGAATATAGCGCTCAATTAGAGCAATTCCCTGACATCTCGCCTTTCCCATTTTCAGACATTCAACATAGATTCAACGATGCGTTAACCCGCTTTGTCCGCTTGTCCAACCTTTCGCGTGTTTTACTTGTCAACGCTCCGGACAATTCGATCTATCGTCAAATGATTGTTGAATCTTTAGTTACTGCTCTAGATGATCACACGTTACCAGTAATAAAAACTGAGTCTTTAAATGCTGTCTCTTTGTTTGACCAAGTTCAATCAAAAGACGGCCAAGTCGTTGCGACAAAGCCTGGCTTACTGGCTAGAGCGAACAATGGTTATCTGATTGTTTCAGCCAACTTGATTCTAGCAAACCCGGGAAGCTGGTTACTGCTTAAGTCTGCACTTCTTGGTGAGGCCGTAGAGCCCATCAGTAGCAACCCAGAACACTTAAACCAATCTCCATCTTTACCGCTTACCTACAATATTAAGTTGATTGTGGTTGGAGACCGAGCTCAACTCGGCGATCTTGATTATCTAGACAGTGATATTCAAACTGGTTTCTGCCTATTCAGTGAAATTGAACAAGACATAAAGCTAACAGAAGAGACGTTGACTCAATATCTTGGTTACCTTAAATGGCTCCAACAACGTTATGAACTGCCAAACATCACGCAACAGGCGGTGACAGGCATTCTTACTGCTGGAGCAAGAGAAACTGAAGACCAAAGCTATATACCGTTGTGCCCGATTTGGCACAATGCGTTATTGAACGAAGCTTTGATTGAAGCCGACCATGGTGAGATTGATGGTCACCATATTCAGCAAGCACAACAACACAAATACAACCGCGAATCGTACTTACCTGAACGTGCTCTTGATGATATTCGAGATGGCCAAGTTATTATCGAAACCGAGGGTGAACAAGTTGGACAAGTTAATGGTCTGACGGTTATCGATGTACCAGGACACCCTGTATCGTATGGTGAACCAGCCCGAATTTCATGTGTTATCCACTTTGGTGATGGTGATATTGCCGACGTTGAACGCAAAGCGGAACTCGGTGGTAACCTTCACGCCAAAGGTATGATGATCATGCAAGCATTTGTAAGCAGCGCGTTGAACCTTGAAGATCCGTTGCCCTATGCGGCTTCTGTTGTGTTTGAGCAATCATACTGCGAAGTTGATGGCGATAGTGCTTCTCTTGCTGAGCTTTGCTCTCTGGTCAGTGCTTTGTCGGAATACCCTATCAATCAACAAATAGCGGTAACCGGTGCTGTCGACCAATTCGGTCGTGTACAAGCAGTTGGTGGGCTAAACGAGAAAATCGAAGGCTTCTATCATGTGTGTAAACACAACGGGTTAACTGGCGAACAAGGTGTGATCCTTCCAAGATCTAACTTAAGACATCTTGCTCTGAAGCCAGACCTAATTGAAAGCATCAAAAACAAAGAATTCCATATTTGGTCTGTCTCTAATGTAGATGAAGCTATTCCTCTTATTATGAACAAACCATTTAGAGACGATGAACAAGAAAGCGTTCTGAGCAAAATTGCAGAACGTATTGAAAACTTTGAAAGACATGAGCACCCTATTGGAATTGTTGGACGCATTAAAAACTGGTTTGTCTAGTACTGATCGGACTTGTTTAGCGTACACCTGTTCACTAATATGCACCTATCAAAAATTGGAGTAATTGATAATGCAAAACAAACGTGATTCTTACACTCGCGAAGATCTTCTAGCATCAAGCCAAGGCGAACTATGGCCTGAAGGTCCTCAACTACCAGCACCGAACATGTTGATGATGGATCGCATCACTAAAATGTCTGAGACTGAAGGTGATTTCGGTAAAGGTTTGATTCTTGCTGAACTGGATATTACTCCTGACCTATGGTTCTTCGACTGTCACTTCCCTGGTGACCCAGTAATGCCTGGTTGTCTAGGACTTGATGCAATGTGGCAGCTTGTTGGCTTCTACCTTGGTTGGGTTGGCGGCAAAGGTAAAGGCCGTGCTTTAGGTGTAGGCGAAGTGAAATTCACTGGCCAAATCCTACCTACTGCGAAAAAAGTGACTTACGAAATCCACATGAAGCGTGTTGTTAACCGTCGCCTAGTTATGGGCCTTGCAGATGGTCGCGTACTTGTTGATGGCAAAGAGATTTATGTTGCTAAAGATTTGAAAGTTGGCCTTTTCCAAGATACGTCAGCATTCTAATCTAATCATTTAATTAGAGTAACGCAGTTAGATTTTAATAAAGCAGCCATTGGCTGCTTTATTTTCACTCCAATATATTTAGTTATAGTGCACTAGAGTGTACTGATTAAACAAACTTTCTTATTCCGAAACTGTACTGTATTAGTCCACCAGCAACTGTGTATTCCACTACAAGTATCAGTATCAGTATCAGTATCAGTATCAGCTTAAAGTGTTAGCTCTCTGCGCCATTACATTTATTTTATCTAACTTATATGCCCACTCAGAAACTAACAAGGCTCCAACTGCTGTACCCAGCAATGGAGCCTTGATCTTTGAATATGTTCCGCCCTATCTACTTATAGAGACCTGATTGCTTATCACCTTTGGCGTCACGCCAACCACCTAACCAATAAGACCGAGAATCCATTTGGCTATATGGGCAAGCTTCTTGTGACCTACCGTTTATACCAGCTTTGTAGCCTTGAGATTGTGCTCGTTCTAGTCGATCACGCTTTTGTCTCTTCATAGTGCAGTCCTCATACGGGTGTTCTATTTACTAACATACAATGATTACAACTTTGCGGAGTTTTTGTGACTCCAACTTTAAGAATCGACCAGTTTTTCACTTTTCTCAAGGCGAAAAAAAGCCCGAATTCAGAATTGTGAACTCGGGCTCAAGAGATGAAATTATTTAAATTTTCTACGGAACCCTAATAAGCCGAGTACAGTCAAAGCGAACCAACCTAAGCTACCGCCTTTACGATCGACCTTTGCTGTATCAGTACTACGAGCTTGGATATCGCTCTTACCTTTACCTTCGATAGGAATCAATTTAACCGCAACAACCTTTTCAACCGCATTAGACGCAGCACCGCCACAGTATGAGTTGTGAGACGTTGTATCGTATGGTGTAGGTGTGTCGCCAACAACACATTTGATAGCAGTCGCAGAGATAACACCCGCATCGTTGATGCCTGAAGCATCAATGATTCGGAACTTGTTGTTCTCTCCAGCAACGTTGCCGTCGTTAGTTAGATCATCTAGAAACCAAGCTTTGTTCTGAAACAGATCAATTCTTGATGGGTCAGTACCCGTTGCTTGATATGGATAAATAAAGCCGCGGTGTCTACGCTCACTTCCATCAACTTCACGCGTTGTTTCTGCGTCAACTTGACCAACAATTTCATTGAAGTTGTTAACTGCTCTAGCTTCACCACTCGAACCAGCAAAGAAGATACCACCCGTTAGGTATGTCGCTGTTGGAGTCGCAACTGAAGCATCAGTAACAACAAACATCTTGCTGCCTGCGCTACCATTTTCAGGCACTCGACCATTACGCTTAGAGTTACCAATAACAAACAAGTTTTTGTTGATATCGGTCGCTACAGAGTTACTGTATTTGTAATCATTAGACGAGTTAGAGTTGACCTTAGCCCCCTCAATTGATTTGGTCGTCCAAGTATTCGTGCTGTCAGCTAAGTCCAAAGATTTACTGATGAATACAGATGCATTCATATCTTGCAGGTCACCACTACCATCAACAGTATTGTAGCCTACGCCATAAAACTTAGTATTCGATTCGGCAATTGAACGCATGCTACCTTGAGCATAGTAATCGCCTTGTCTAGCAGTTCCACCACGAGTCCAATCGATTGACTTGGTATTCGTTCCATCCCAAATAGCAGCTTTTGAACTAAACACAGGATCCGGCGTTGACGTGTCCGTAATGGTTTCACTAGTAGACACACTACCTACATTGTAAACAGTACCATTACTCGCCGTGATAGCTTTCCATGCACGAGTCTCAGAAGATCCTGCAGGCTTGGCTGTCGTTGTAAATATTGCATTGTTTCGGATGGTTCCCTCAGACTTAACACCGAGTGGGTTGGCATCTTTATCTAGAGAGTTGATCACTGTATTGCGAGTATCGAGTATTGCCCCGCCTTCTATAAATGCTTTTGCATTTACATAACTCAGGTTGTTTCTTTCCTTAAACCAAGTATCTTCCCAGCGAGTTTTCGCCCAGCTTTCACATGTGGAATATCTTAGTTCACGGTTACAATAGTTTTTGAAGTCATCGAACTCTTGTAAATATTGGAAGACAGCATCCATAGCAAAAGGAACTTCTTCACGGTAACTAATAGCTTCAAGCGAATTGCGAGTTTCACCTGCTAGCTTAAAGCTATCACATGCGACACCACCGATAGTACCAGTGGTAAAACAACTTTCAGTTCCGGTAACCGCCGCTGGTTGAATCGCGACACCAAACGTTTCAGAAGCTCCGACAATTGAGCTAGGAGTCGCGACTTCAACTACCTTGTACAGTGCAGCATTCGCGTTAGTTGCAGCCAAAACTAAGGCTGCAACTGTTGTTAATTTAAATTTATTACAAGTCATGATTACTTCTTAACTTTCCTGTTGTAGTGCCTCGAGCTCTTCCCAGCGCTCAAAAGCAACTTCAAGCTCCTGCTCTGCTGCAGATAGCTTATCTAATACTGGTTGTGTCTGCTCTACAGATTTTGAAAAGAAGCTAGGATCGTTGACTTCTTCCTGAAGAGTTTCAATTTGAGTTTCCAATTCTTCCAAACGCAAAGGTAGCGCTTCTAGTTCTCGTTGTAGCTTATACGATAACTTCTTAGCTTTAGCCTTAACTGGCGCAGTTTTGGGAGTTTCCTCAACTACTTTCTCTGGCTTTGATGGCTTTTCAACCTGTCGGTACTCTATAGCCTGCTTTCTTTGTTGCTGAGCATCGTGGTAACCACCAACAAATTCTTCAACAACGCCGTTGCCTTCAAATATCCAACTTGTCATAACCGTGTTATCAACAAACTGTCGATCGTGGCTCACTAAAAGAAGCGTACCCTGATAGTTGGCAAGCAAATCTTCTAAAAGTTCCAAAGTTTCGATATCTAGATCGTTGGTTGGCTCATCGAGAATCAATAAGTTATTCGACTTAAGGAAAATACGAGCTAATAACAGACGGTTTTTCTCACCACCAGACAGTGCCTTCACAGGAGTGCGAGCACGTTTAGGAGAGAACAAGAAATCTTGTAGGTAGCTCAGTGCATGGCGCTCACGGCCGCCTACTGTCACTTCTTGCTTACCATCCGCCAGATTGTCAATTACTGACTTCTCAGGGTCTAGAATTTCGCGATATTGGTCGAAGTAAGCCACTTCAAGTTTAGTACCACAATGCAGACGGCCAGAATCAGGCTTCAGCTGATCAAGAAGCAGTTTAAGTACGGTACTCTTACCACAGCCATTAGGGCCGATCAGAGCAATACGATCACCACGCATAATGTTGAAGCTGAAATCTTTAACAATCTCTTTGCCTTCAAAGCCAAAGTTAAGATTCTCTGCTTCGAATACAATCTTGCCTGAACGTTGGCCATCATCGATCTGAATAACCGCTTTACCCTGCACTTCACGACGATTGATGCGCTCTTCACGCAACTTCTTAAGTGCACGTACACGGCCTTCGTTACGCGTTCGACGAGCTTTAATGCCCTGACGAATCCACACTTCTTCTTGAGCAAGCTTTTTATCGAATTCAGCGTTCTGCATCTCTTCGACACGTAACGCTTCTTCTTTCTCTAGCAAGTAGTTTTCGTAATCGCCAGGGAACGAGCTCAGCTTGCCGCGATCAAGATCGACAATGCGAGTTGCCATTGATTTGATGAAAGCACGGTCATGCGAGATAAAGATGATTGAACCACGGAAGTCTTTCAGGAAGCCTTCTAACCATTCAATTGTCGCAACATCTAGGTGGTTAGTCGGTTCGTCGAGTAGAAGCACGTCTGGGTCACATACAAGCGCACGAGCAAGCGCCGCTTTACGTTGCCAACCACCAGACAAATCCGTCAGTTTTGTTTCAGCAGTGAGTTTAAGCGCCGCCATTACGTTACTTACGCGATCTTCGAAGCGCCATGCGTTGGCATGATCCAACTGCTCTTGCACACGAGTAAGACGATTTAAGTTCTTTTCGCTAGGATCAGTACCAATGAGATCCAAAAGATCATGATAGATCTTCAGCTGTTGGCCGATTTCCGCTAGGCCACCAGCAACGTAATCATAAACGGTGCCTTCTTCGTTACGCGGTGGATCTTGCTCAAGGCGAGATACAACCACATCTTGTGTGATTTGCATCTTACCGTCGTCCATGATGATGTTCCCTGACAGGATTTTCATCAACGTAGACTTACCTGCGCCATTGCGCCCTACTAAACACACACGTTCGTTTTCTTGCAGTGCAAAGTCCGCACGATCTAATAACGGGTGATCGCCAAACGCTAATTGCCCGTTATGAATTGTAAGTAATGCCATTCTTTTTTAACCAATCATTAAGTTCTAACAAGCCAAATGGCCAGTTAAGCTCTGAGCTTTGAGAAAAGTCAGAGCTTTCAAATTTGAGCACCGGAATAGTGACCCCGTAACGGGAAAAGAGCTCATCATCAAATGCAATGTCAACAACGTTGACGTGATGGCTAATGTTTAACTGTTCCGTGAGTTTGAATGCCATCTCACATAGATGGCACCCTTCTGTACTGTAGAGAGTCAGCACGCTATATCCTTATACAATCTCTTAATTACTTATGTGTAATCAACCAGCAGTTATGAATGTGCTTGTTACGAGAGAAGTCCAATGGAAGCGTTTTAGCTGAGATGTTCTGAGCTTTGAGACCTAACTCTTCTAGGCCTTCTACATCCATTTTGAAGTGACGCTTGTTGTTAGAGAACACAATCGTGCCTTCTTCACGAAGAAGACGCTTAAGGTTTTCCATCAATTGAATGTGATCACGCTGAACATCAAAAGATTGATCCATACGCTTAGAGTTTGAGAACGTTGGGGGATCAATGAAGATCAGGTCGTAAGAACCCTGCTCTTTAACCAACCACTGTAAGCAGTCAG
>NZ_JBFRLX010000202.1:10011-10710 GCF_041470165.1 Vibrio sp. 10N.286.46.A8 | reverse complement strand
GGCGAATGGGGATTTTAGTTACTAGGGGGTAGTAATTTTATCTTCCAACTTGTTTCAGGTTTTAAATAGCCACCATGTCCGCGGCTTTCTTCATCGCTTCTTTCGTTGAACACTCAATCACGTTCGCGTTAGCAAAGCGGTGAGGGTCTTTCACTTGAATATCGTGAGCCAAGATAACTAGCTTCGCGTTCGCTACATCTAGGTCGCTGATGCGGTTCTGAATACCGTTTTGACCTTGAGTTTCTACTTTAATCTTAAGGCCTGCTGCTAAGCCTGCATTTTCCAGTGCTTTCGCCGCCATGAAGGTGTGTGCAACACCAGAAGGACAACATGTTACGGCTACGATGTCGTACTCGCCTTCGCCGGCTACAGGAGCTGTTTGAGCTTGTACTGGTGCTTCAACCATGTCTTCTTCGGTTTCAACCGCTACTGGCTTCCAGAAGCCAACGATAACCGCCGTAGTTAGTGAACCTAGCGCAATACCGACCACGTACATTGGAATGTTGCTTGATACTGGTGCCGTGATTAGGCCGCCCCAAGGTGCGTGAAGTAGAACGTCTGTCATGAAGCCAAACACACAACCAACGATACCACCGGCAACGATTGAAGGAAGTACGCGCATTGGGTCGTTCGCTGCGAACGGGATAGCACCCTCAGAGATACCGATAGAACCCATGATTGCTGCTGCTTTACCTGCTT
>NZ_JBFRLX010000202.1:0-9267 GCF_041470165.1 Vibrio sp. 10N.286.46.A8 | reverse complement strand
TGCTGCTTTACCTGCTTCTTGCTCCTGTTTAGAGAACTTGTTTTTGAATAGGAAAGTCGCCAATGCCATACCTAGAGGTGGTGTACAAATCGCGATGCCTACACCGCCCATTAGCCATGGTTGTGTGTCTACTTGAGTTTGAGCAAATAGAGTTGCGACTTTGTTGATAGGGCCGCCCATATCAAACGCCGTCATACCACCAAGGATTGTGCCCAGAACCATCTTAGACGCGCCAGCCATTGAAGCTAGGAACTCGTTCATTGAAGACATGAACAGTTTGATTGGCTCACCAATGCCCCACAGTACAATACCTGCAGAGATTAATGTGCCTAGAAGCGGATAGATGAAGTAAGCACCTAGCGCGGTCATGTTGGTAGAAAGTGGGATTTTCTTAAGCTGGAACACCACACCACCGGCGATAAAGCCTGCCACGATACAACCAAGGAAGCCGCCGCCCATATCAGCCATGATACCAGAAGAGATCATCGCAGGTGCCAGTGCCGGTTTATCTGCAATTGAGTAACCAATAAAGCCGCCAAGAATGATTGGGAAAAGAACAAGGCCTTTGATACCGATATTAGAGATGTCTGCTAGCAGGCCGTCTGCAGGTACAGCGCCTTTGCCTGATGCCATTACCGCTAAAGCCAATAGAACACCACCGGCTACGATGAAAGGTAGCATGTGTGAGGTTCCGAAAAGCAGGTGGCCTTTCATGGTACTAAGGATTTTTTTAAAGTCGCTACTACTGTTTTTGTTATTAAAATTACTACTGGTATTCGTAGCTTGAGTTGTTAGGGTGCTCATAATTTTCTACGCCTTACGAATTAATTAAAATATTAAGGATCTGTTGTTCGTCTTTTGCGTTATGGATATCTTGAATAAATTCATCGCTGAATTTTCCAAATAGTTCTTGTAGTACATAAATATGATGGTCAGCACCGTTGTCGGGTGAGGCAATCATAAAAAACACGGTTGGATTAATGCCGTCTTCATCGCCATACTCAATGCCTTCACGCTTAACACCGACAGCGATTGCCGGCTCAGTGACAGCCTTGCTTTTTGAGTGTGGGTAAGCGATGCCGTCCATTGAGGTGATGCTTTGAGATTCACGAATTTCGATGTCTGCCAAGAAGGCTTCTTTATTACTGATTCGGTTGTTCTCAAATAACATGCCTGCCAATTCTTCAAACAGTTCTTTTTTATTATTCGCTTGAAGATTGTTATTAATTAAGTTGACGTTAGTTAGTTGTGTGATCATTTATTAACTCATTCACTATTGAAGTTCTTGAATTAAAATTAATGGATTAACCCAATTCGCGAAATAGCAAATAAAAGCCCTTCACTGTACATTTGTACCAAGCAAAATTAAGTGTGATTTGCATCATTCATCCAGTGTGAAGTGGGTCATATTTGATGGCGTATTTCGGTGTTGAAATAACTTTCTGTAGGAACAAAAAAACAGCAGAAACAAAAATGCCCCGCAAAAGCAGGGCATGAAGAGTGTGTTCTGAGTTGTTAGAAAGCTAGCTGTAAGCGCGCGCTACGCGTCCAACGCAATCTAGTTTGTAGCTCTCTGCGTAAGCTGGAATGAACACGGATTGGCCTTTCTCTATTACGCAAGTTTCACCACATTGATGGGTTAGCACCATGGATTCATCGAGTGGCAGTAGGATCTCGGCACCTTCGGTAGTGATCTTTCTTTGATGTGAGTTTTGCACGATAGAGAACTTAAAATCCTCGACTGGAATTTGGTATTCCATCACATCACCTTGTTCAATAGGGCTTAGCAGCAATCTATCCGCAGGCTTTTCATTGAATTGAGTACAAGAGACTAATTCATTGATATCCATGTACTTAGGCGTCAACCCTGCGCGGAGTACGTTGTCTGAATTCGCCATCACTTCTAAGCCCGTGCCTTTGATGTAAGCGTGGGGTGTCTCGGCATCTAGATACATGGCTTGCCCCGGCTTTAGGGTGATCACATTCAATAGCAGTGGAGCAAACAACCCGACATCACCCGGGTATTGCTCTTCCAGTTCTGAAATCAACTGGAACACAGGTGTATCTGAAAGCTTCGCCTTCATCAGCAACATGGTCAGCGCCATGCCTTTTTGTTCTCCTTGCAAAGACAATAAGCTCGCGAAGAAGCTGGCTAATCCATTGGGAGTTTGGTCGCCCTCTAGGTCATTGACCATCGAATGCAGCTCTGGAATATCAAGGTAATGGAAGTGCTCAAGAATCTCGCTGATTGATCTAAAACCATTCATCGCGGTGTAGTCAGTTAGGGCATACACCAGTTCTGGCTTGTGGTTGGCATCCTTGTAATTACGATTGCCAGCCGTTATCGGAATGCCTTGCTGCTCTTCAAGAGCGTAGCCAGATTCCGCTTGTTGCTTGTTCGGGTGAACTTGCACCGATAGCGCTTTCTCTGCTGCTAACACCTTGAATAGATATGGCAGCTCACCAAAACGACTTGCTACTTTTTCGCTTAGAAACAGGCTTAGATTCTTCGAAATCAGGTTCGACAATGTGGTTTGCTGACCATTGTCGGTGACCATCGAACAACCATTCGGGTGAGCCCCCATCCAGATCTCCGCTTGCGGCTCTCCAGATTGGTTATCAATACCAAACAGTTGGCTGAACGAAGAAGGGCTACCCCACGCGTAGTTTTGAATCACGTTGGTCATAGGATAAAAAAAGCGTTGTACGAACGAGTCGTTCGCTAAAGAAAAATCAGACATCGAAATCACCATGAAGGGAAACATGGCTTGAGCTCTACTCGACTTATTGAAATGCGAGTAGAAGGCCTCAAGCCATTGGAGTTGAAATGGCTTAAGCCGCTGCTGTTGTTAACTTGGCTTTACGTAGATTTTTAAGCGCGATACAAGTAACCGCAGTTACGCCCGCGCCAGATGCCATGCACAGCAGTGCCAGCATTGGGTAGTTCATAGCGCCAAGTAGAGCGACTACTGGACCACCGTGCGCAACGCTGTTGGTGATACCAAATGAGAACGCCATAACAGCCGCTGTCATTGAGCCAAGTACGTTGGCAGGGATAACCGACATTGGATCTTGAGCTGCGAAAGGAATCGCACCTTCAGAGATACCCACTAAGCCCATCGCGCCTGCTGCTTTACCTGCTTCAATTTCAGAAGATTCGAACAGGTCGAACTTACGGCCAAGTCTGGTTGCGATAGCCATACCCAGTGGAGCAACAGGGATTGCACACGCCATAGCACCCATGAATTGAGTTTGACCGCTGGCAATCATGCCGACCGAGAAAAGGAACGCCACCTTGTTGAATGGACCGCCCATATCGAAACCAGCCATACCACCCAGTACGATGCCTAGCAGAACCACGTTGCCTGTACTCATGCTCGTTAGTAGTGCAGTAAGAGCATCCATCAGCCCAGCGATAGGTGCACCAATCACAAAGATGAATAAGCCTGCGATGAACAAAGAGCCAGTGATCGGAGCGATCATGATAGGCACAAGCGGTTGAACGAATTTGTGGTAGTTAAACGAGGTAATCCATTTAACGAAGTAACCCACTAATAGACCTGCGATGATTGCGCCAATGAAGCCTGTGCCTGCGTCAGCGCCGTAGAAAGAGCCGTTGTTAGCAATCCAACCGCCAATCAAACCTGGGGTTAGAGCAGGGCGGTCAGCAATCGCGTAAGCAATGTAGCCAGCCAAGATTGGGATCATCAATGTGAAGGCAACCACGCCCACTTCTAGGATTTGGTTCCACATGCTGCCAGCAGGAATCGCCATGCCAGATTCACTTGGCTCGCCGCCAATCGCCAGTGCAAGGGCAATCAATAGGCCGCCAGTCACCACGAATGGGATCATGTGTGATACGCCATTCATCAAGTAACGATAAAGGTCTGAACGTGCTTGTGAGGCTTTCTCTGCAACAGATTGGTTGGTCGGCGCTTGTTCAGCTTGGTAGCTAGGTGCGTTGAGTGCTTGCTTAATCAAGCCTTGCGCGTCTTTGATTGGCGCTTTCACGTTGGTGCTGATAACGCGTTTTCCGGCAAAGCGAGCCATGTCGACCTGTTTGTCACAAGCGACGACAATCGCGTCTGCGCGTTCGATCTCTTCTTGAGTTGGGCTGTTTTTAACGCCTATCGAGCCGTTGGTTTCGACCTTGATGTCGTAGCCAAGAGCCGCTGCGCCTTTCTCTAGCGCTTCAGCTGCCAAATAAGTGTGTGCAACGCCAGCTGGGCAGCCAGTGACACCAATGATGAAACCTTGTTTCTTAACGTTGGTTTCCGCTTCTGAAGGCTCAGGTTTGGTAAGCAGTAGCTCTAATGCTTCTTGTTCAGATTGAGCATTCATGAAGCTTTCGATAAAGCCTTCTTCAATCAGTTTTGAAGAAAGCTCTGCCAATACTTCGATGTGGTGATCATCGCCGCCATCTGGAGACGCGATCATGAAGAAGAGTTTTGATGGCTGACCGTCATCGGCGCCGTACTCGATACCCTGCTTGTGGACGCCGATAACAACTGCAGGTTTGATCACCGCGCTGCTTTTCGCATGTGGCAGGGCAATGCCCTCTTCAAACCCTGTATTACCTTGTTCTTCACGCGCCTTAATGTCGGCAAGAAACTGTGCTTTGTCTGAGATTCTGCATTGTGCGTACAGCACGTCTATCAGCTCTTTAAATACGTCTTCTTTTGAATTAGCGCTAAGCGAAAGCTTAATCAAATCTTGATTGATCAATGTCGTGATCATAATGAACCCCTACTCTGTTTTTATTTTGTTAGGGGTATTCTGGAATCTACGGCTTACCTTCTGTAGTGAAGAAAAAATGCATTTACTGGATGATTGTTGCGTTATAAATGGAGTGTGATTTTGATCGGTCGAATGGGCATTTTTAGGGCGGTGTTGACAAAGTTTAAGATGTGTTGAGCCTTTTATTTATAAGGGCTGTAGCGTATTTGTTTATCAGGGCAGGAACGTGCTATGTCAGTTTTGGTACTGGAAATTTATTTCCGTGACTGGATTTTTGTAACCTAGATCTCAAATTGTGATTTTGCTCAATAGCGCTATGTTTCACTAAGGGGTATATCTATTCACGTAGCCTTATTGCTGCCCACTAGAGTTCGAATAATGATATTTCATGACTTAATCTCGTCTGTATTAAATGAGCGAGAACCGTTTCATAACATCTGGTTTGCTGGAGATTTTCACACGCCTTCAGCGTGCAGTTATCAGGTGAACTTTCCGCGCTTAGAGTTAGTGCTAGACGGAGAGTATATTAATGAAATGGAGAGTCATGATCGTAAGATCACCAACGTTATTGCCAAAGCCGGAGACGCGATTTTCATCCCACCGAACTGCTGGAATAAGCCGAATTGGGATACTGATTGCTCTGTGCTGAGCATGTTGTTTGGGCGTCGTCAGCTTGGTTTAAGCTTGGTGAGTAAGCGCAAAGGCGAGGAGAGCTTTTACGATATTCAAAAGCACAGTATTCAGACTCGTTCTGGGTTTGCGATTGATAACATTTTGGAGGCGCTCAGCTCGTTAGCGAGAGAGAGTAACAAGCAGCCGATGGATGAGTTATTGCTGCAAGCTCTACTGCAATACAGTAAAACCATGCTGGAAGCGCCCGTCGAAAAATCTCACAGCCGAGTACAGGATGTGTATCAGGGGATTTGTATCTACATTCAAGAAAACTTCCACCGCCAGATCACCCGAGACAGCATTGCCTCACGCTTTAGTATTTCATCCAATCACTTGTCGCGAATGTTCCGTCAACAAGGCCACATGACGTTGGCAGAATACATCACCCGAGTCCGTGTCGACCGCGCCAAATTCATGCTCAAGAAGTACAATTTCAAGCTCAATGAAGTGGCATTACGTTGCGGCTTTAAGGATGTGAACTACTTCTGTCGAGTATTTAAGAATCGCACCGGTAGAACGCCGACTGAATATCGTGGTTCTATTTAGTTAAGCCGTCTTTTTAAGTCGGAGCGTATTTTGTTGTTGAGCCGTCTTTTGGAGTGAGTAGCCTTACAGCAGGCGAGATGAGATATACATCAGCGAGGCTTGTAAATCGACACTGCTTCGAGTCTTTTGCAAACGCTCGTTGACCTGATCGTGAAGTAGGTTTCTAGTTAGGTTGGTAGCCGCCACAATGTGTTCACGTTGCGGCTTGGTTGGCAGTACTAAAGCGATAGCTACGTGTACTTGGCCAATTTGAGATGCCCAGTCAATCGGGTTGTCACTGACGATGACCGCGATCGAGAGATCTTGAGTAGATTCAAACATCACATGGGGCAGTGCGATACCTGGTGACACGCAGGTTGAAGAGCGTTCTTCTCGCTTAATGAAAGCCAAAATCAGCTCATCTGGGTCTTCTGGATAAACGAGGTGAGCGAGCCCTTTCAAGCACTCAAATTTTGTCAGTTGAGTTTGCGCTTTAGCGTGGTGCCACTTTATGTCACAAGGCGGGCATATCTGCGGCATACGCTGGATTAAATCGTTAGAGAACTCATGATTCACTTGTGAGCCAACCATGTCGTAATGCTCAGCAATCACGTCTTTTATTACAAAACATGCGAGTTCAGCATCAATACCTACTGCGGTGATCTGGCATAAATCGCCACGAAGTAAACCCACTTGTAACATCGCGACAGATTTGGAGAGATCAGCGGTTCGATTTTGAGTGATGTTGATAATGCGGATGTTGCTTTTGAACTTCTTCGCTAAACGAGTCAACGGCTGCGCGACGTGTGAGTTCGCGGCAGGATCGTCAACGAAGAAGGTGATCTGATATTCATTCATGAAAGGTTTAAGTTCGACAATGCTTGATAAAGACTTTATCGACACTCAATAACACCTCTTCCATTGGAATGAATACGGTTTTCGCTGGGTCAAATCGACTTGGTTGTTCGATGTCGATATCAGAGACGATCAACACTTTGTCTGCGAGGGTAATATCCTGGCCTGTCAGTAAGTTTTCAATCCCCATAGCGCCTTGAGTCTCAACCTTGATTGAAACATTGAATTTTGGGGCCGTTTTATTTAGTGCATCAGCTGCCATATAGGTGTGCGCAATGCCTGTAGGGCACGCAGTTACCGCTACAATTCTCATTATTATTCTCGGTGTGCTTAGATCGACAGTTTACTTGGATCGATAGGACTATCTGAATCTAGGAAGTTTATGGATTCCCGTTTTTAATTCAAAGGTGAACGTCACACTCTTGCTTCTTGGTTACAATTATCCAGTTAATGCACCTTTCGTCCTATATATCGAGCGGCCTTGCCTCGTTAGTCTTTTCATATTATTAACCTCTTTATCTTATTTACTTAAATTGGTACTCGGACGAGGCAGCACATGGACATCACTGACATTATAGAGCCGGAGATTATCTGTCTGGATTTAAAGGCAGACTCTAAACAGGCGGTATTTGAAGAGCTTGTCGAACTGCTTGACCGCGCAGGTAAGCTCTCCAATAAAAGTGAGTTCCTTGATGATATCTGGAAGCGTGAGGCCATCGGTAATACGGGCTTTGATGATGGTATTGCGATTCCACACGCGAAAAGCACTGCTGTAGCTAAACCTGCTGTGGCGGTAGGTATTAGCCGAACGGGTATCGATTATGGCGCAGACGGCGGCGAACTGTCGGATGTGTTTTTTATGCTCGCGTCGCCAGACAATAGCGATGATCATCATATTGAGGTTCTGGCTCAGATCTCAACTCGATTGATCGAAGATGGTTTTGTTACAAAATTAAAGGCGGTAGAGTCGGTCGAGGAAGCTCAAGAGCTGTTTCTCGAAGTGAATTCTGAATCTTTCGATAGCTACGCTTCTAGTCATCATGAAGTTTACCGCGAACCATTAAGCCCTTGGGCACAATCTCTTAATCGTCTCAAAGAACACTTGTTGTACGGCACTTCGCACATGATCCCATTCGTGGTCGCGGGTGGGGTACTTTTGTCTTTGTCGGTAATGATGTCTGGCCATGGCGCAGTGCCTGAGAGCGGTGTTCTGGCTGACATAGCACAAATGGGTATCGCGGGGCTAACCCTGTTTACCGTTGTGCTCGGTGGTTACATTGCATATTCAATGGCGGATAAGCCGGGTTTAGCGCCCGGAATGATTGGTTCTTGGGTTGCGGTCAATCAATACAACACCGGTTTTCTTGGTGCAATTGTGATCGGATTCTTCGCTGGCTTTGTGGTGAATCTACTTAAGAAGATCAAACTGCCAGACAGTATGATCTCGCTGAGTTCGATCTTCATCTATCCATTAGTCGGCACCTTTGTAACCTGTGGGGCGGTGATGTGGGTCATAGGCTCTCCTATCGCGTATGTGATGCTTGAGATGAACCAAATGCTGACTGGCATGGCGGGCTCAGGGAAAGTGGTGCTAGGCAGTATTTTAGGGGCGATGACGGCCTTTGATATGGGCGGCCCAATCAACAAAGTGGCGACGCTGTTTGCTCAAACGCAGGTGAACACTCAACCTTGGCTGATGGGGGGCGTCGGTATTGCCATTTGTACCCCACCATTAGGTATGGCGCTTGCCACTTTCATATCACCTAAGAAATTCAAACGAGACGAACGTGAAGCCGGAAAAGCAGCGGGTATTATGGGCATGATCGGCATCAGTGAAGGTGCGATTCCTTTTGCTGCCGCCGACCCTGCGCGAGTTCTGCCTGCTGTTGTCGCTGGTGGCATTGTCGGTAACGTGGTTGGCTTTATGTTCCATGTCATCAACCATGCACCATGGGGCGGCTGGATAGTGTTGCCGGTGGTTGACGGCAAAATTGGCTATATCGTCGGGACATTTGCAGGAGCACTCACGACGGCTCTGATCGTGATACTACTGAAAAAGAACGTGGTCGAAGGCGAAGCGAATTCTAATCAGTTCACGGGTGGCTCGGTAACGGAAGAAGGGCAAGCGGATGTATTGGCGATCACTTCTTGTCCATCTGGTGTTGCTCATACGTTTCTTGCGGCTAAGTCTTTGGAAAAGGCGGCTCATCATCTTGGGGTTCGGATTAAAGTCGAAACGCAGGGTGCCAACGGAATCGGCAATCGCATTACACAGAAAGACATTGAGCGGGCGAGGTTGGTGATTTTTGCTCATGATGTGGCGATTAAAGAGATCGAACGCTTTGCGAACGTGAAAACCTTAGATGTCAGTACTAAGGAAGCGATGCTTAATGCGCAGGCGTTGATTATGAGGAAAGTATAAAAGCAATCGGCTTTAAGATTGGCTGAAAAGCAATAAATAAAAAGACGCCCAAGTAT
>NZ_JBFRLX010000201.1:0-4167 GCF_041470165.1 Vibrio sp. 10N.286.46.A8 | reverse complement strand
AAATCAGCAATATGTTCAGCGTTGTACTTCATAATTAACCTATATATTCATAACGTTCTCTACCTTCACCTTAGTGCGCATTAACGGCTCAAGCAATAGCAAATAAATAGAATTGATAAGTGATACCAAATTGAATGATTAATCGTCGTATGGTGGGTTTATTTTAGTTAGATTGCGTGATTTGCAGCCACTTAAATTCTGAACGATGTTTATTGGGAAGTGGTTGTAATATATTGTGTCACTAGAAATATATTGCATCCAGCTAATATTGTATAAAAAGGAAACGCATCAGTGAGAGTGAACAAAGTAGCATTAACGATCAGTATGCTATTTGCTATCTCAGGTTGTCAAAGTACACCCTCAGAGCAGACAGGCGCGAACCAAACCACAAATGACAATGAATCAACAGTAGAGGTCCGTTCATTTCAGTCTGTCCAAAGTGTTTACTCCGAGTGGGAGGCTAAGCTTGAAGAACACGCGCAATTGTCTCTCTATGCTCCAGAGAATTACAATGAACTATTAGACGCTTGGGATGATGCTGAAAGCATTTACGCGGACTTACTGAAAGATCAAACACGGGTAACCAAGAGTTACTCGATTTTTTCGACATTAACTTACGCCGAAGCCTTTGATGAAAAAATCGCGTTGATTCGATCAAATTATGACTCGATCTTAGTGCTAAAGGAAAAGGCTGACAGAGTATTAGCCGACTCGATAGTGCAAATGGATTACTTAAAGTTTCTTGGTGCCGACACTATGTTTGCATCGAGCTACAAGAGCTTGTATTCAGAATACAGCGAGCTGTTTGAGTATGTACTGGTCGACGAACTTGAAGATGCTCAGGAAGCACAGGTAGAGTTTCTTAATAACGCGAGTTTGTTAGAAGTTAAAGTGGCCCACAAGAAGTACATCGAACCTTTGAAGGATGAGTTGGAGTTCTTGGAAGATGAAGATTTCGATGACGTTGTTCCACTGACGTTTGCTAAAGCGGCATCTCAAATTGCTTTGGCAGAAAGCCAAGTGAAAGCCAGTCCCCGTGAAAAGTCGATCATTGAAGACGCAGTTCACGCTGCAGAGTTCGAATTAAACCACGTGCGCAGTGTTGCTCATGAAGTCAAAGTACTAGCGAGCGTAAAAGGCGACCAGTTCGAACAGTCGGTTTTGAATGCAGAGAACCAGTTATTGAGCATTTCACGAGTGGTTAATGGTGAAGATCACCGTGATGTTGTATTGCGTCTTCAGTCTCAAAAAATTGTAGCGAGTGTTAAAGCGCTGAAAGGCTCAGACATGACGGCGTCATTAAAGTCAGAGATTAAAACTTTGACTGAGCGACTCGCTAAGTTAGAAAGTGATAATCAGAAACAAACACAGAAATTGGTTGAAGCGACCAAGCACAACCAATTGTTAGATGATCAGGTTACCAAGAGTGATGCTCATATAAAGAGCCTAGAAGAGTTAGTGGATAGTTTGAAAAGCTTAGGTGGTAAAGTTGCCAGCGAAAGTGACTCTGATGTGATTCTTCCTAGTATTGAATCTAACATAGAGGATGCATCTAACGAACAATCATTAGAAGAAATGGTTGAACCTTCGGTTTAGTAAGACTAATTTCTTTATTTGTGATTGAGTTAAAAGCGCCTAAGGGCGCTTTTTTACGTTCTGTTGATCTATGTCAAAATCTGAAAACAAAAGTGTTCATTGAGTCATTATAGTGTACGCTATTCCTTGGGTTTTAACGTAACTTGTTGATATTTATAGATGTGTTGTTTTCTATGCTGATAACTAATCATTCAGCAGAGTTTTATTTTTACTACTAAAGTCGTATGAATTTGGAATAACTTGGACTAATTCCTTTCAACAGGGTTGTGAGAGGCATTTCGAGCTTAAAATAGCTCTTGAATTCAGAAATGAAAGAGAGGATTATCGCGCTCCCGACGACATGTTTCAAAATGTAAATCATCATGAATCTAAACCAATTCGACTCATTATTACCGCCACAAATGGCTGAGCGCGCTGCAGATATTGGCGTAGGTAAAGCAACCAAAGATCCAATCAAATCTTTTCTCCTAGCGATCTCTGCTGGCATACATATTGGTATCGCGTTTGTGTTCTACACTATCGTGACTACCGGTGCTGGTGATTTACCGTGGGGTATTACTCGCTTATTGGGTGGTCTAGCTTTTAGCTTAGGATTAATCCTTGTTGTTGTTACTGGTGGTGAACTGTTTACCAGCTCGGTGTTGACGCTTGTTGCTCGCGCAAGTGGCAAGATTACCTGGCGTACATTAGTTAAGAACTGGACCACGGTTTATGTCGGTAACTTAATTGGTGCATTGCTGCTGGTGGCCTGTATGCTTCTGACTAAACAGTACATGTTCGATCATGGGCAAGTGGGTTTGAATGCCATGGCGATTTCCCAACACAAAATGCACCATGATTTTATCCAAGCTATCGCGCTTGGCATCATGTGTAATGTGTTGGTTTGTATCGCGGTATGGATGACGTTTAGTGGACGTACACTGACTGACAAAATCGCAGTTATGATTTTACCTGTTGCGATGTTCGTATCAGCCGGTTTTGAGCACTGTATTGCCAACATGTTCCAAGTCCCTTTAGCTATCGGTATCAAAACATTTGCTCCCGCAGAATTTTGGACAATGACAGGCGCTAACCCTGCGGACTATGTTGATCTGAACATGATGGACTTTTTGATGAACAACTTGCTGCCCGTTACCATTGGTAACATCATTGGCGGTGGTATCTTTGTTGGTATGTGGTACTGGTTGATCTACCTACGTGACTAATAAGGGTGGCGTGATCCACCAAGCAAAGGTTTCGTGATTAATTCCGATTACGCGGTTAATCCAGTTTACGAGTTAACTGGGTAACTTGGACTCAGTGAAAACACTGAACTGACTTATGACATTTACAAGACGGCCTGCATTGCAGGCCGTTTTTATTTGTGGAAAACCTACTTATTCATTTCTTAAATTATCATGTGAACGCTCAATGGCGATGATCACCGTGTGTGTATATGTCTTTGAAAACACCCAAAGATCAAAGGTAATGATCTTTCCCTAGGTGGGAATGGACAAAAAAGGATCTATATTGATTTGGTTATCCACAATTTCTGTGGATAACCTGTCTCAAATTCAGTGAGTAACCAGATCTAAGTGGGGTAGGGAGGCTATTTCGAAGGCTGTATTTGCGCGAGAACTCGGCCTTCTTTAGTAAGAGATGTCTTCAATGAGAGCTGAAGTGCAAGTGCTAAAGAGCAGCTCATCATCACGAAGATAGCTAACATGATCATCAACTGATACTTAATCGCGATCATTGGTGATGCACCACCTAAGATCTGTCCTGTCATCATTCCCGGTAGCGTGACTAAGCCTGTAGTTGCCATAGAGGCCATAATTGGTGACATCGCTTTCTGTATCGCATTACGAACAAAAGGCGCGGCTGCATAGGAAGGAGATGCGCCCAAAGCGATAGCCGCTTCGTACTCTGATTTCTGCGTTTCAAAAGCCCCAAACAAGTTCTGCAATGCCACGATATTACTGCTTAAGCTATTACCTAACAGCATCCCTGCAATAGGGATAAGGTACTGTGCGTTAAAAACCGGTGTCGGTTTAATGATGAAAAAGCAGATAAACAAGACAATAGGTACACAAGTTACAGCAAGGCTAACGGCTATAGGACCTAAAAGTAGGTTTTTGGAGAGCCTAGATTTTTCAACAATTGAGCTTGCCCCAACGATGATCATTGCAAATAGCCACAGTAAATTGACCCATAAGCTATTTAAGGTGAACAAGTATTCTAGGTAAAGTCCCACTAGAAATAGCTGAATAACCATACGGATTATGCTGACAGAAGCCTCTTTGCCAAGGCCGAGTTTTAACTTGTAGTTGATGGTAATGGGTAGCAAGAGAAGTGAGCTGAAGAACAATAACTGCCACCAAGATATATCAATAACGTCTTGCATAATGATTCCTTTTAAGTGGTCTCCATCATATCTGAAAGTGCCAAATGATGCATTTCACCTGTAAAGTCGCCAATTCTAAAAATGATCAATCATTTAACAAACAAAACACAAAATAGTGGTTGTTTGAGGCTTTTTTAGCTACTACTTAGTAGGTAAAAAGTTAAAATTGGTTGTCAGATAGTTGCGTG
>NZ_JBFRLX010000200.1:0-5970 GCF_041470165.1 Vibrio sp. 10N.286.46.A8 | reverse complement strand
AAGAAGCTAAGAAGCTAAACAATGCCGCATTTTTCTAGCGGCATAAAACAGAATTACAAAAACGTATACATAATTAAAGCTAGGAGCAAATCATGTCAAACGGCCGTATTTTACACACCATGCTACGCGTTGGTGATCTAGACAAGTCTATCGAGTTCTACACCAATGTAATGGGCATGCAGCTGTTACGTAAGAACGAGAATAAAGAGTACGAATACACACTGGCTTTCGTTGGCTTTGGTGACGAATCTCAAGGCGCTGTGATTGAGCTGACTTACAACTGGGGCACGACTGAATATGACCTTGGCTCAGCTTTTGGTCACGTTGCTATCGGAGTTGATGACATCTACACAACGTGTGACGCGATTAAAGCAGCAGGCGGTAATGTGACACGTGAAGCGGGCCCTGTAAAAGGCGGCTCTACTCACATCGCATTCGTTAAAGATCCTGACGGCTACATGATTGAGCTTATTCAGAACAAACAAGCAAGTGCTGGTCTAGAAGGTTAACCCTTCGTAGCCTCTGCAATATTTGGCTATGGAATAAACACTATAAGCGAGCATAAAGCTCGCTTTTTTTGTAGCTCTATTAATAATCGATATTCTTTACTAATTATTACAACATTCTCACTGATGAAACTTTACATGATAATAATTATCATTTAAATTAAGTCCCCTATTGATTAGTGAGGTAACACAATGATTAGCGAATGGGAAAAACACACGTTACTTGCCGATACGGCATTGCAGCTCGACGATCCTGTACAAAGTATTCTTCACTATCAGCAAGCATTGAGTTTAAGCGAAAAAATTACTGAACGTACCGATATCCAAGCGGACGAACGCTTACTTATCTCTGTGATTTCTTGTCACAACCTCGCTCAGTTTTGGCGATGGGCCGGCGATACTGAATATGAACTCAAGTATCTCCAATTGGCTTCAGAAAAAGTACTGACACTGATCCCGCAATGTCCCAATACGCAATGTTCAAGCTTCATTGACTCCATTGGTTGCTGTAAGAAAGCCCTTATCGATTTCATGAAACGCCATCCCAACCCTAAAATTGCTTCTATGGTGGAAAAGATCGATACCGCGACCAACTGTGAAATGATCGCCCGCTTCCGCTTGAACTAAACAAATTACGTTTAAACAACGACTCCAAATTTAAAATATAAAAAAGCCCGTCATCAGTGAAAACGGGCTTTGTCATTTCAAAACGAGCTATTGTTCAGCTTACACCTGTGTGCGACCTAAAGAGATAACAACACGTCGGTTTTTGTCTTTACCAATTGGCGAGTTGTTGTCAGCAATTGGACGACGCTTACCATAACCTTGTACTTGAATACGGTCTTCTGGCAAGCCTAGAGATTTAAAGTACTCTCTTAATGATTCCGCTCTGCGCTCTGAAAGATTCTGGCTAATACCTTTGCTATCGACGGAATCGGTGTATGTAGCCACCAGCACAAGGTCGATGTCTTGGTTATAGCGAACATAGTCGGCAATCTGGCTGAGTCTCTTACGTGAAGACTTATTCAACTGATCGCTGTTACGATCGTAGTGCAAGATAGTAAAAGAGATATCTTCGAAGCTGTAAGGCAATAAGTTGGCGATACAGTCACTGAACACATTATACTTTTCTTGGAATAATACCGATGATAGCGCAACTTCGATTCGCTGATCTCGGCTCTGCCACTCTTGATAGCTGAATGTCGGGTAACGCCCTTTCTCCAGCTCACTCAAAATACCCCAAGCGGTTTGACCACCAACATAGCCATCAAATTGTTGGAAGAACTTAATGGTCGTCATGCGGTCAGCACTTTCGCCCGGACGCCAAGCTGGCGGCATAGAGATCAAGCTTACATTGCGTGTCGCCCCCATTGGGCGACGCATTTTAAGCTCAAAATCCAAAATGATTTTTTTACTCGCGCGAGATGAAAACTCAGCATCACCGAAGTTGGGTATAGGGTGAACCAAGCGACATTCTAGTGGCGTGTTAGCCACCATCTCCCACGTCGACTGTAGAGGAGATGCTCCGTAACGCTTTTCTTGTGCCAATACCGATGACGACATAAGTAGCGAAAATAGCATTGAACCTGTTATGAGTTGTTTCTTCATAAAGTGGAGTATCTCTTAAGCAATTCGTTTAACAATGCAGCCAATTGCCGCATTTTTCCATCACGTTTGAATATGCAATTATCAAGCCGAAATAGGTCGGCTAATTTATGATTTATTGCCCTTCCCTAGTTTTTATCACTGCTATTATCTGCAATAATGCTGCCTTAATCACACATATTTGGGCTAACATGACTGTAGAAAACGAAGCTCTGACCCTTAAAAAACGCTTTCGTGGCTATTTCCCAGTGGTCATCGACGTGGAAACCGCAGGGTTTAACGCTGAAACCGATGCATTATTAGAAATCTGTGCCATTACACTAAGAATGGATGAGAACGGAGATCTGCACCCTGCATCAACGCTTCATTTTCACATTGAGCCTTTTGAAGGCGCAAATATAGAGCAGGCAGCATTAGACTTTAACGGAATTAAAGACCCATTTAGCCCATTACGTGGTGCTGTGTCGGAACAAGAAGCCCTTAAAGAAATCTACAAGCTTGTGAGAAAAGAACAAAAAGCTTCAGATTGCAGTCGCGCAATCATGGTCGCTCACAATGCTACGTTCGATTTAAACTTCGTTAATGCAGCAAGTGAGCGTTGTAAGCTTAAACGCGTCCCTTTCCATCCATTTGCAACTTTTGACACTGCAGCCCTTAGTGGTCTTGCCTACGGTCAAACCGTTTTGGCTAAAGCTTGCCGCACTGCGGGGATGGAATTTGACAACAAAGAAGCACACTCTGCTTTGTATGATACGCAAAAAACCACAGAGTTATTTTGCGGCATAGTAAACAAATGGAAAGCCCTTGGTGGTTGGCCTCTTGTTGACGAAGAATAACAAATAGAGTCGGTAAACGTTCACTCGTATTGCCTTCATAAAAAACACAACATCCCGAGAATAATATGAATCCTGTTGTAATTTCAGTTTGCATCATGCTTGTTTTAGCTTTGATGCGCGTAAACGTTGTCGTGGCTCTCACGTTCAGCGCAATTATCGGTGGCGTAGCCTCTGGTATGAGTGTGAACGATGCTGTAGCAGCGTTCGAAAGTGGATTAGGTGGCGGTGCAACTATCGCACTTAGCTACGCAATGCTTGGTACCTTTGCTGTTGCTATCTCTCGTTCTGGTATCACAGATCTACTTGCTCAAAGCGTCATTAAGCGCATTCACGGCAAAGAGAACAGTGCGGCATCTAATGGTCTAAAATATGGCATCCTTGCGTCTTTGATCTTAGTGACCATGTCTTCGCAAAACGTGATTCCTGTGCATATCGCCTTCATCCCAATTTTAATCCCACCTCTATTAGGCGTATTCGCAAAAATGAACCTAGACCGTCGTCTGGTTGCGTGTGTACTTACTTTTGGCCTGATTACTCCGTATATGGTTCTACCTATCGGTTTTGGTGGCATCTTCCTAAACAACATCCTGCTTAAAAACCTTCACGACAACGGTCTTGAAAACGTAGTAGCAAGCCAAGTACCAATGGCGATGTTGTTACCGGCTGCAGGCATGATCTTTGGTCTTCTTACGGCAGTATTCTTTACTTACCGTAAGCCTCGCCAATACAAAGAAACGTCTCATACTGTTGTTTCAACCGAAGTGAAAGAGATCAACAAGAAGCACATCCTAGTGGCTGCTGCGGGTATTGTTGCTGCACTAACGGTTCAACTATCGACAGGTTCTATGATCATCGGTGCTTTGGCTGGTTTCATGGTATTCACCTTTGGTGGTGTAATCGCTTGGAAAGAGACACACGATGTCTTCACTAAGGGCGTTCACATGATGGCAATGATCGGTTTCATCATGATTGCAGCGGCAGGTTTTGCAGCGGTAATGAAGCAAACTGGTGGCGTTGAATCTTTGGTTGAAGCGCTTTCAACCAGCATCGGTGACAACAAGCCTCTAGCGGCACTGCTTATGCTAATTGTTGGTCTATTGGTAACTATGGGTATTGGTTCTTCGTTCTCTACGATTCCAATCCTTGCAACTATCTACGTTCCACTAGCAGCAGCATTTGGTTTCTCACCTATGGCAACGATCGCTCTAGTAGGTACAGCGGCAGCGCTTGGTGATGCTGGCTCTCCAGCTTCTGACTCAACCTTAGGTCCAACATCGGGTCTTAATGCTGATGGTCAACACGAGCACGTATGGGAAACCGTAGTACCGACGTTCCTACACTACAACATCCCACTGATCGTATTCGGTTGGATTGCAGCCATGGTTCTGTAATTAGGTTCTGTAGTTAAAGAGTCCTACGCTAACTTTTATAAAGACCGCCTCGTGCGGTCTTTTTTGTATATAGTATCTTTCCCCTTTTATTTCTAACTTTAGAAACACGCTAACCTTCTGAACCAACATCACTCCCTATACATTATTCCGTACGTATTGATGTGCAACTTGTGGCTATTCATTAAATTCACTCCTACACTTAAGTGTTTAATAAATAAGCCGCTAATTCATAGACGACAAAGTGGCAAGGCTCAATACGTCAGAAGGCTACTATATGGATATACTCGCCCGATCGCGCTACCTCATCGTTGATGACAGCAGCGTCATTCAAAGTGCTACCCGCGCACTACTTATCAAGTTAGGCGTGCCTAACAACAATGTGATTAGCGCATCCAATGCACAAAACGCGATTGAGGCTTGTCGCGCACATCGATTCGACATCTTATTAATTGACCACGATTTAGGCTCAGGAAGCAATGGCTTGCAGTTGCTTGAGTTCTTGCAGCAAAAAGAATTAATCAGGCCAGTGACGATCGTCTTTATCGTCACTGGCAATGACAGCCAAGATACCTTCTTTGGTTATGCTAACTTAGAACCTGATGGTTATTTGATTAAGCCAATACGTGCAGATGACATCATAAAAAGAGTCACATCCGCACTCTCTCGACAGCAATACTTTTCGACATTAGAGCAGGCCTTTTTAAAGAATGGCCTCAATGCGGTAAAGCCACTCTTTGGCAAAGCCCCTGACCCGTCGACACTGAAAGATGCCATTATTTATATGGCGAATATTCTGATAAAAAACCAACAACTCGATGACGCACAAGCCATGTTGAATGGGCTATTGCAGCTCCATGATTACCTGCCCGCTAAAGTTAAGCTCATTGAAATACATATCCTCAAGCAGCACTATCACGACGCACTCCGTCAAATCGATGGCCTAATAGAAAGTAACCCGCGCAATATCAAACTTCAGCAACTTAAGGTCAAGATCTGTCTCAATACCAGTGATTTCGAATCCGCGAGCGACCTGATTGACCAAGTACTCACCGTGAACAGCAGTAATATTGAGTTAACCAACACCATGGTCTGGCTGCAGTTGCTAGATAAAAATGTCACACAAGCGACCCAACATCTCAAATCTCTCGCACAACTCATTCCTCACTCAATTTGGGATTCTACAGGTAAGCGAGCACTCATCTTATGGGCGGATAGTTTGGCGCTCACCCACGAAGAACTAACACTTTGGAAACCTGAAGCGACTTGGCAGAGGCTTTCTCACTCTGAAAAGTCTTACGCATTGAGCAAGCCGCTTCTAAAGCTTTGTCGTACCTTACAACTGATTCAACTCGATCAACATGAGGTTGCGACAGAGTGCATTGAGAGTATTTCGATAAACGAGTTTTCAGGCAATGATGTCGACGCGTTCTTCTTGTTGGCGCTGTGTTATCAAGCCTTAGGATTACAAGACAAAGTCGTTCAAATAAAGCGCCAAATTGACGTTCATTTAAAAGCGGATCACACGAACCTTGCTCTACTTCAACGTATGGCATTGCAGCAAGCTGATAATTTTTCACTCCCCACACTAACTAAAGCCCCTTTGGCTGCCGTTAGTTAAGCATGGCGATACTC
>NZ_JBFRLX010000199.1:0-6435 GCF_041470165.1 Vibrio sp. 10N.286.46.A8 | reverse complement strand
CAAATTTTTCTTTAGACATGGGGTGTCCCTCTAGGTACGGATTAGGTGGCTTAAAATAAGACCACGCAACCAAAAAAAATGGTTTTCTTTATTAAAGGAGAAGAAGCTTTTGACTGGTGCTAATACCCAGAGTCGAACTGGGGACCTCACCCTTACCAAGGGTGCGCTCTACCGACTGAGCTATATCAGCACACAAAATGAGTTGGAGCGTGCAGCGGGAATCGAACCCGCATCATCAGCTTGGAAGGCTGAGGTAATAGCCATTATACGATGCACGCAACACGTAACTCTGTTTGAGCTATTTAACCTTTAGAATATGGTGGAGGGAGACGGATTCGAACCATCGAAGGCAGTGCCGGCAGATTTACAGTCTGCTCCCTTTGGCCACTCGGGAACCCCTCCAAATTTTGAGCTTTCTCTCGCTTACCTTAAAGAAAGGGAGAAAGTGGTGCCGACTACCGGAATCGAACTGGTGACCTACTGATTACAAGTCAGTTGCTCTACCTACTGAGCTAAGTCGGCACAAGTGGGGCGCATTTTATTGAATGATTTTCCACCTTGCAATAGTAAATTGAAAAAAAGTGAAAAATTCTCCTATCAAATTCCTATATACGGCTATTTAGCTCAAGGTTTCTGCCTTTAACCCACATCTAGTACAGGAAGATATTTTATTTATCTATCGCTTGATGTATTTTCCATGCACTTGTTTTGTTATCCACTATAGAGTTTATATGAGCCCATTTATGTCATTTGACCGCGAACGTTGGTCTGAGCTAAGGAATTTAGTTCCGATGACACTTTCTGAGAGCGACTTAAAAGAGCTTCAAGGCATCAATGAAAAGCTCACAATGGAGGAAGCCGTTGAGATCTACCTGCCGCTCTCTCGCCTATTAAATCTCTATGTGGCAGCCAGACAGAATAGAAACTCAGTACTCCATCAATTCCTGGATAAAAACGAGAAAGCACCACCTTTTATCATCGGTATTGCTGGAAGTGTCGCTGTGGGCAAAAGTACAACTGCACGACTGCTTAAAGCCCTACTTTCTCGCTGGGAGAACCACCCAAAAGTTGAGCTAGTCACAACCGATGGCTTCTTATACCCAAATGAGGTGTTAGAAGAAAAAGGATTGATGAGTAAAAAGGGCTTTCCGGAGTCTTACGATATTAAGCGTTTAGTGAACTTTGTTTCGGATGTAAAAGCATGCAAGAGAAATGTCACGGCTCCCGTGTACTCGCATCTTACGTACAACATTACTGATGACGTTAAGTGTGTCGACCTACCAGATGTGCTTATTATTGAAGGACTTAATGTCTTGCAAACAGGCATGAACGATCCAGACGAGCCACATCGCGTGTTTATTTCAGACTTCCTTGATTTCTCACTCTATGTTGACGCTGATAGCCAACAAATCAAAGAGTGGTACGTCAATCGCTTTATGAAATTCCGCGATGGCGCGTTTACCAAACCTGGCTCTTACTTTAGTCATTACACAAAATTATCGAACCAAGCGGCACTGGATAAAGCGGAAGGTATCTGGAGTTCAATTAATGGCTTGAACCTAGAACAAAATATCCTTCCTACACGAGAAAGGGCTCACTTGATTCTACGTAAAGGCGCAGATCATATGGTTGAAGAAGTGTTACTAAGAAAATAGTAACACCTTAATCGCCTTTTCTTAGCGATATCTCTCCACCGATATAGCTCTCGATACCATTCTCAGTTTTGAGTAATACAGCACCTTGTTCATCGATGCCTTGAACAACACCTTCAATTTCTCTAGGTCCAATGATCAACCTAACATTGCGACCTAAGAAATTATCAAAGCGATTCCAACGCTCTACAAAATTCGACATCCCTTTCAACTCATAATCAACAAGAGACTTATCCCAGGCATTGATCAGAGCCTGTGCTAACTGATTGCGATCGGGCACCTTCCCATCACACACTTCTTTAAGAGAAGTCCACGGTTGGCCAATACCTGATGTTGTTGGATCCATGGATAAGTTTAGCCCTAAACCAATCACAATATGAGCAGCGCCACCAGACTGTCCTGACAGCTCTACCAAGATACCGGCAAGCTTCTTGTCATTGTGGTAAAGGTCGTTCGGCCATTTGAGCTTTATACCTTCTACGCCCATCTCTTCCAAAGCTTCAACAACAGCTACACCAACCACAAGGCTCAAGCCCATCGCGGCAGCCATCCCTGCGTCGAGTCTCCAATACATTGAAAGATAGAGGTTTGCACCGAATGGCGATACCCACTCTCGTCCACGACGTCCACGTCCCGCAGCTTGATATTCAGCAATACATACAGAACCCGATTCGAGGGTGTTAGTACGCTCTAATAGGTGTTGGTTTGTAGAACCTATGATTGGAATCAGTTCAAGAGAAGCATCTCGACTAACAACAGACAATTTGTCTTCGTTAAGCATATCTAAACTGCTAGCTAACTTATAGCCCTTGCCTTGTACTCGGTAGATATCTAAACCCCACCCTTGAATACCTTTAATGTGCTTACTGATAGCCGCTCGTGATACACCAATCATTTCACCTAGATCTTCACCTGAATGAAACTCACCGTCAGCAAGACACTTCAATAGTGCAAGCTTGGTACTGTGTTCTCTCATGCCAATGACTCCAAAGCCTTGTCTAGATTTGTCTCGCAGTCTCGTCCCATAAAACGCACTTCATGTTCTAATCGAATATCGAATTTATTCAAGACAGACTGACGCACTCGCTCTGCAAGCTTAAGGATATCCACAGCAGAAGCCTTATCATAATTGATGATAACTAATGCTTGGTTTGGGTGAACTTGAGCACCGCCTTCTGTCACACCTTTGAACTGGCATTGATCAATCAGCCAGCCTGCAGCGACTTTGATCATGTCATTGCTCTCATAGCCGACAATGTTTGGGTATAGAGCGAACAAGCGATCAAAATGATCTTTGGTGATCACAGGGTTTTTGAAGAAGCTGCCCGCATTGCCTTGGACTCTAGGGTCTGGCAACTTACTTGAACGGATAGCGCATACTTCATCAAATATAGTACGAGGAGAGAGCGTATCGGCTGCTAGGCTTTTTAACGGGCCATAGTGATTGCATGGCTCCCATTCTTTCGGCAACGATAAACCAATCGCAACAACAATCGCTTTATCGTAGAGAGCGTGCTTGAAAATAGAATCTCGGTAACCAAAGAGACACTCTTCTTTGCTTAATCGCTTAACCGTATAAGTATCCAGACACAGGATATCGACATACTCGCATACGTCTTGTAGCTCAACACCATACGCACCAATATTTTGAATCGGAGCCGAACCTGAACAGCCGGGTATCATTGCTAGGTTTTCTAGACCACCAAGCCCTTTATCCACACTCCATTCAACTAAGTTTGGCCAATCTTCTCCCCCACTAACATGCAGTAGGTGATGACTATCCGTCTCGCTCAACTCAATCCCGGATAATTTGTTCACTATGACCAGACCAGCGAAGTGCTCAGTAAAAAGCATATTACTGCCTTTACCCAGTATTAACTTAGGTAAAGCTGACCATTTAGGGTCTCTGTAAACGGAAATTAATTCTTCGATATTGGTGACTTCAACCAACGTATCACACGTCTGATCTATGGAAAAAGTATGAACATTTTTTAAACTAGCATTGAGATGGAATTGCATGGCGATATTCAATTAACTTACACTGCAGTCATTCTACAGCAGATAAACCAATGGCGCAGTGACTGAATGAACAATGTCATCATTACCCAATTAGACCCAGTAAAGGTTCCCCTAGTTAAACGTTTCTATAAAGAACATTACCCAACGGGAAAAGCTAATAAAAGTGAACTGATCTATTCGTTATTACTGGATAACGAGCTGTGCGGTGTCGTGCGCTTTCGTACAATAGAAAATAATCGCTTACTTACTGGAATGGCGATATCAAAACAACATCGCGGTAAGCAATTAGGCTCCAAACTTATGGATTATTGTGCGCAACATGCACTTACGGAAGACGATTACTGCTTTGCGTACGCTCATCTCACCCATTTTTACGCGCGACATAAATTCGTACAGGTAGAGCCTAAAGATCTGCCAAATGGTTTAAGAGTTTTATACGAGCGCTATTCGAATAGCGGAAAAGATCTCATTCCTATGCATTATCAGCAAAATTGTTAGAGAATGCCTCGATTATCTAGTATTTGATGCTATCCCTTTGGTAAAATTAAAGGTTCGCAATTTTGCATATTTTTAAGGTAAAACAGTCAATATGATTGCCAGTAGGAATCCATTCATACAGTTGCCAACCATAGCGCAGAATCCTGACAAGTTTGAAGTACTACTATCAGCGCAAGAGTTTCGAACTCGTCTACTTGATGAGATATCTCGCGCAACGACTCGTATTAGTTTAGTCGCTTTGTATCTTGAAGATGATGAGGCTGGCCGTGAAATCCTAACTGCCTTATATGAAACAAAGCAAAAGAATCCAGAATTAGACGTAAGCGTTTGTGTCGATTGGCACCGAGCGCAGCGCGGATTGATTGGTGCAGAGTCTTCTGAAGGCAATGCAGCCATGTATAAAGAGTTTGCAGAAAAATATCAGCACTCTGTACCCGTCTATGGCATTCCAGTTCGCGGCAAAGAAGTCTTTGGCGTATTGCATTTAAAAGGCTTTATCGTCGATGACAGCGTGATATACAGCGGTGCAAGCCTCAACAATATCTACCTGAATTACCATGACCGCTATCGCTTTGATCGTTACCATGTTTTAAACAACGCAGCGCTTGCTGATTCAATGTTTACCTACGTACACGAACAGATGGTTGCGGACAGCGCTGTTTATGACCTGGCTGATAAGAACAAGCCTTCGACCAAAGAACTGAAACCAGCTATTCGTCAGTTTCGTGCATCATTAGCAAGGTCTCAGTATCAATTCGATGGTCAAGAGGTTTCAACAGACCAAGTTGCTGTAACACCATTAGTTGGTATCGGTAAAAGACGTAACCGTCTGAATCAAGGAATCAATCAACTCGTCGCTCAAGCTAAAGATGAAATCTTCATCTGCACACCTTACTTCAACTTCCCACCTAGCCTAGCTAAAGAAGTGAAGAAAGCACTTAAGCGTGGTGTAAAGGTCAGCATTGTTGTTGGCGATAAGACAGCAAATGATTTCTTTATCTCGCCAGAAGAAGAGTTTAAAACGATTGGTGGTCTGCCATACCTGTACGAACTGAACTTACGCCGTTTCGCTAAAGCGAATGAAGCTCATATTGCTAGCCGTAATCTATCAATTCGACTTTGGCAACACGATTCCAATAGCTTCCACCTAAAGGGCATATGGGTAGATAAGCGCTACATGCTACTAACAGGTAATAACCTAAACCCACGCGCATGGAAGTTGGATCTAGAGAACGGTATCTTTATCCAAGATAACTACCATCACCTAACAGACAAGTTTCAGGCTGAAGTGGATAACATCCTTCAACACACTCAGCTTATCTGTACTTATAAGCAATTGGACAAGGTAGAGAGCTACCCGATGGAAGTTCAAAAATTGATTCGTAAAATCACTCGTGTGAAAGCCGATAGAGTGCTTAAGCAAATACTGTAGTCGGATGTATTAGAAACACTATTTATCAACGTCTAGCAAACGCTAGGCGTTTTTGTATCTGCAATATAAATGACTAAATCGTGAAAATCGTTGATAAGTACCACCACCCGAATTCTATCTATTATCTCCTAGACCTCATGGGCTTTTCTTGGATAACTTCTCGCTCCAAACACCCCAAACAATCACAGCAAATCCAAGACGATTTAAAAAAATCAAAATAGAAACGGTCCTTAAGATCCCCGGTCATATTGGGCTAGAGTGTGTTGATGTCTGGTTTCAAGACGAAGCTAGGTTTGGTCAACAGAACACAACTACACGTCTTTGGGCGACTCGTGAAACGAGGCCTCGCGTGGTAAAACAACAGCAATTTGAATACGCTTATTTGTTTGGTTCGGTATGCCCTGAAAGAGGAATTGGTGAAGCAATAGTGGTTCCTTGGGTCAACAAGAACATAATGAAAAATCACTTAGAGCAGATATCGAAAGCTACAGAAAAAGGACGTTATGCAGTCGTTATTGTGGATGGAGCAGGCTGGCATACTGATGATATTACGAGAGAATTGAATAACGTCACTACTATTAAGCTTCCTCCCTACTCCCCAGAGCTCAACCCTATAGAGCAAGTTTGGAGTTGGTTGCGACAACATTATCTAGCGAATCAAATTTTCACTGATTATAACGACTTTGTTTCCAAGGTTTGTCGCGCTTGGAATGGATTTCTTGAGTGCAAAGAAAGATCGCGTCACCAAAATGACCAGAAGAGATTAGATAAACCTGATCAGTAATTTTCCGGATTGGTATAACAGAAAAACACTTTTTCAAATGTAAAAAAGCC
>NZ_JBFRLX010000198.1:0-27508 GCF_041470165.1 Vibrio sp. 10N.286.46.A8 | reverse complement strand
ATTTACAGAAGCTAAAGGTAAAGATTGGGGCGTGAAAGCTGGTGCGAATGACTTAACCATGTCATTAAAAGACAGCTTCGGTGACCAACGAGAAATCAACATCTCTGCTAAAGCTGGCGATGACATTGAAGAGCTAGCGACTTACATTAACGGTCAACAAGACCTAGTAAAAGCATCAATTGATGAAGAAGGTAAACTGCAAATCTTCGCTGGCAACAATAAAGTTGATGGAGAAATTGCATTTTCTGGTGCTTTATCAGATGAATTAGGCATGCAAGCAGGTGCGAAACCTGAGGACCCAAAAACTCTAGAGGGTAAGCAAGTAACGGTTGATACTATCGACGTAACGTCTGTTGGTGGTGCACAAGAATCTGTTGCTGTTATCGATGCGGCACTTAAATATGTAGATAGCCACCGTTCTGAGCTTGGTGCATTCCAAAACCGTTTTGACCACGCAATTAACAACTTAGATAACATCAACGAGAACGTTAATGCATCTAAGAGCCGTATCAAAGATACCGATTTCGCGAAAGAAACGACTAATATGACTAAGTCTCAGATTCTTTCACAGGCTTCAAGTTCAATTCTTGCGCAAGCGAAACAAGCTCCAAACTCAGCACTTAGCCTACTAGGCTAATCGGTTGAAAGGCCACGTTGACTTTAAGCGTTGTTGATCACAAGCGTCAACGTTAGGCTTCCACAAACTAGCTCGTGGTGAGAGATGAGCGCTAAACAAACCCAGCTTCGGCTGGGTTTTTTATTGCCTGTTATTTAGCGAAGGTATATTTGGAAAAGTGCAGTGCTGGTAAGCAGACGCAAAAGCGAGATTCCCTATCACGCTCGTCTCTCACAGTAGGGAGTGACGACTATAGGCGGTATTGATCAATTGTTTACCTGAATCGAAGTCTTTAGTCGTCATCTCAGAATCGAGTAGAACGAAATATCAGAGATCTCTGTTTGTTAAAATTCACAAGTGTAATTTGATGTATAGGCGAAATGCCTTGAATAGCGCTTAACAACGTTTAGTAAAAAACTAGGTCGGATAGCAGGGGATAAACGGTCAGTGTAGTTGTCATTGGTTGAGGGAACTAGGAGAAGGGTTTCGGTGTGATAGTCAGTAATGCCTATCTGAGGTATTGAACAAATATAGCAGGCACAAAAAACGCCACCCTTAGGTAGCGTTTTAATTAAAGCAGATAAGTAATCGGGATTACTTAGTTACTTTAAGAACTGGAGTTTCGCCAACAGTTACAGAACCAGAAAGCTTGTTCAGCTCCTTGATTTCGTCCATGTTAGAGATAACAACTGGAGTAAGCGTAGATTTTGCTTTCTCTTCTAGAAGCGCAAGGTCGAAAGTGATGATAGTGTCACCAGCTTTAACAGATTGACCTTCTTCAGCTACACGAGTGAAGCCTTCGCCTTTAAGTTCAACAGTATCGATACCGAAGTGAACGAAAAGCTCAATACCGTCGTCAGACTCGATAGAGAATGCGTGGTTTGTTTCGAAGATTTTACCGATAGTACCGTTAACTGGAGCTACCATTTTATCGCCAGCTGGTTTGATAGCAATGCCATCACCAACGATTTTTTCAGCGAAAACTACATCTGGCACGTCTTCGATGTTTACGATTTCACCAGAAAGAGGTGCGATGATTTCGATTGCACCAGCATCAGCGCTGTCATCAGATACAAGCTTTTTCAGTTTGTCAAACAGACCCATTGTGTCATGCTCCTAACGTTTAGTTTTATTCTGTAGAATATACTATACCAATCTAACAAATTAGACGACTATTTTTAGCCGTCTAACTTCATTAAGCTCTTGGTGATTACTGAGTTTTCTCAGCGATGAACTTTTCTACACAAGCTTCAATTTCTGCAGCTGTAGGTAGAGATAGTGCTTCGTCAGCCATAGCTTTAACTTCAGCGAAGTTAGAGTTACGGATTACTTTCTTAACTTTAGGGATAGAGATACCGCTCATAGAGAACTCATCTAGACCCATACCAAGAAGAAGTAGAGTTGCACGCTCATCACCTGCTAGTTCGCCACACATACCTGTCCATTTACCTTCTTTGTGAGAAGCATCGATTACTTGCTTGATAACAAGAAGAACCGCTGGAGATAGTGGGTTGTATAGGTGAGAAATCATTTCGTTACCACGGTCTACCGCAAGAGTATATTGCGTTAGGTCGTTAGTACCGATAGAGAAGAAAGATACTTCTTTCGCTAGGTGGTGTGCGATTGCAGCTGCTGCTGGAGTCTCAACCATTACGCCGATTTCGATTTCTTCATCGAAAGCTAGGCCTTCAGCGCGAAGTTCAACTTTGTACTCTTCGATTGCTTTTTTCAGTTCACGGATCTCTTCAACAGAAATGATCATTGGGAACATGATGCGTAGTTTACCGTGTGCAGATGCACGTAGGATACCACGTAGTTGGTCACGTAGAATTTCACGACGATCCAAGCTGATACGTACTGCACGCCAGCCTAGGAAAGGGTTCATTTCTTGTGGAAGGTCCATGTATGGTAGGTCTTTATCGCCACCGATATCCATAGTACGGATAATCACTGACTCGCCTTCCATTGCTTCCGCTACTTCTTTGTAAGCAACGTATTGCTCTTCTTCAGTAGGAAGTGCAGTACGGTCCATGAATAGGAATTCAGTACGGTACAGACCAACGCCTTCACCGCCGTTACGCAGAATACCGTCACAGTCTTTTACTGTACCGATGTTGCCACAAACTTCTACACGGTGACCGTCTAGAGTTTCAGCATGTAAGTCTTTTAGTTTTGCTAGTTCAACTGCTTCTGCTTCGAAATCAGATTTGATTTTCTTAGCTTCTGCTAATTCAGCGTCAGAAGGGTTGATGATGATCTTGTTGTTCATCGCGTCTAGCACAAGCATGTCGCCGTTTTTAACTTGCTTAGTGATATCGTTAGTACCAACGATAGCTGGAAGCTCAAGTGAACGTGCCATGATTGAAGTATGAGATGTACGACCGCCGATGTCACAAGCAAAACCAAGAACGTAGTCTAGGTTGATTTGTGCCGTTTCAGATGGCGTTAAATCGTAAGCAACTAGGATAACTTCTTCATTGATATCTGCTAGAGATACAATGTTGATGCCTAGTGCATTTTTAACGAAGCGAGTACCGATATCACGGATATCAGTCGCACGTTCTTTTAGGTACTCATCATCAAGCGACTCAAGTGCAACAGCTTGCTCTTCGATCACTGTGTAGATCGCGTTGTCTGCGTGCATTTTGTCTTTCTTGATGAGTGCTAAAATCTCTTCTTCTAGCTCTTCATCTTCAAGCAGCATGATGTGGCCTTCAAAGATTGCTTCTTTTTCTTCGCCAAAAGTTTCAAGTGCTTTTTGCTTTACAACTTCAAGTTGTTGAGAAGATTTGTTACGAGCGTCAAAAAAACGCTGAACTTCTGCTTCAACTTGATCGTCTGAGATAGATTGAGTGTTTAGGACAATTTCATCTTCTTGAAGTAGTAGTGCTTTACCGAAAGCAATACCAGGAGATGCTAGGATGCCTGAAATCATAGCCTTACCTTAGTTGTTCAACTGTAAACGGGAGAATGTGTGACTTTAAGTCGTCGACTAATGTCGCGCTTATTGCTATCTATTTCGAACAAAGCCACTTTGCTGTGCAAAATGGCTTTGAAAGAAGGAGACCGTATTAGTGTAGTTGATCCATAAGAGCAACTAGGTGGTCTACAGCTTGCTGAGCTTGAGGGCCTTCAGCTGAAATAGTAACGTTAGTACCTTTTACTAGGCCTAAAGTTTGTAGTTTGAACAGGCTTTTCGCGCTAGCGCTTTTGCCGTTAGAAGTCACTGTGATGTCAGCGTCGAAAGATTTTGCTTCTTTAACAAACTGTGCAGCTGGACGAGTGTGAAGACCGTTTTCTGCTGTGATTTCTACTTGCTTCTCGTACATTTTATATACCCCAATTAATTTATTTTTTGTAAGTTTGTAACCAGATTTAGCTTAACTGCTTTAGCTCAAATGCGCTAGAGGCTAGTACGCCATGTTCGTGTTAGAACTTAGACTGGTTATAAATTTTTATCCAGCCATGGTCGTCTTTTGTTGAGTACTCATGACTTTCAGAATTTGTTTATTGCTTCTTTTATTTTGAAGCGAAAAATAAAACAGACCCGATATTACCAAAGGTGAGGCAGGGATCAACAAAAAAGCCCCTAAATGGGGCTTTTTTGGACGAAAAATTGATTTGACCACATATTATTGTTGGTTCTCTTTTTCCGTAAAGATACCAGCAAATAGGGCCGTACTAAGGTAACGTTCGCCCGAGCTTGGTAGTACAGTAACGATAGTTTTCCCTGCAAATTCAGGCAGTTCCGAAATTCTGTTTGCTGCTACTACTGCTGCACCAGATGAGATGCCCGCTAGGATACCTTCTTCTTTCATTAGGCGTTGAGCCATCTCAATAGCTTCTTCAGAAGTTACCGACTCTACACGGTCAATAATGTCTAAATCTAGGTTGCCAGGAATGAAACCTGCGCCAATACCTTGGATTTTGTGTGGTGCTGGTTTGATTTCTTCACCTGCAAGTGCCTGTGCAATCACTGGAGATTCTGCTGGTTCAACAGCTACAGAAGTGATGGCTTTGCCTTTTTCACCTTTAATGTAACGACTTGTTCCAGTGATAGTGCCACCTGTACCTACACCGGCTACAAACACATCGATCTCACCATCTGTTGCTTCCCAAATTTCCGGGCCAGTTGTCTGCTCGTGAATTTGTGGGTTCGCTGGGTTGTTGAATTGTTGCAGTAGTAGATACTTGTCTGGGTCTGAAGCAACAATCTCTTCAGCTTTAGCAATCGCGCCGTTCATACCTTTTGGTGCTTCAGTTAGCACTAGGTTTGCGCCAAGAGCTTTAAGCAGCTTACGACGTTCTAGGCTCATTGATTCAGGCATTGTTAGTGTTAGCTTGTAACCGCGCGCTGCAGCAACAAATGCAAGAGCAACACCTGTATTGCCACTGGTAGGCTCAACAAGCTCGATACCTGGCTTAAGCGTACCTGCTTTTTCTGCTTCCCAGATCATGTTTGAACCGATACGACACTTAACGCTGAAGCTTGGGTTACGAGCTTCGATCTTAGCTAGGACGTTACCTTTGCTTACTTTGTTTAGGCGGACTAGAGGTGTGTTACCAATCGTTAGGGTGTTGTCTTCGTAGATCTTGCTCATGCGATATTCCTTCATTTAATGACAGAACTAAACGTAGTATATCTACCAATTTACCGTCTAGTGTCTTTCGATGTTTGTTTAGCTTGAATTTAGATTAAACAAGTTGAAAAAAAGGTAAAAGGATTAAAAAGTTATATCATATAGAGATGTCGCAGGATTCACGCCTATCTTTATTGAAATCAGAACTTCAAAAAGATAGGCGTTGTTAGAGCAGGCTGTAGAACTATAGGCGATAGCTATAGACGAGAGCGTAGGGCTTGGTCTTTAAACTCTGCAACCCACATTGCAGTAGCGCCGCAGACGGCAACTGGCATCACAATCAGGTTTAAAACTGGAATGGTAGTAAACACAGAAACAAGTGCGCCGAAGCTGTAGCTCTTACCTTGCTTTTGTTTCAAATTATTTCTCATGTCATCGAACTTGATTTTATGGTTGTCGAACGGGTAGTCAGCGTACTGAATAGCTAACATCCATGCAGTGAAAATGAACCATAAAAACGGTGCAACAGTTTGTCCTAGCGCTGGAATTAACAAAAGTAGGAACAAACCGATCGCTTTTGGCAGGATATAGACAAGCTTGCGCCATTCTCTTGCTAAAATACGAGGGGTGTCTTTAAGTACATCCAGTAAACCATCATCATTGATTTTTTTACCACTCAGCAGTTCTTCGACTTTTTCCGCGAGTAATCCGTTGAAAGGTGCAGCAATAAAGTTAGCGAGTGTACTGAAGAAATACGAAAACGTGGCCAAAACGGTTAACACAAGTAGTGGCCATAGGATATATGACAACCACGACAAGAAACTTGGCAATGCACCAATCCAACCTTCAATCCAAGTGTTTAAGTTGGAGAAAATATAAAATAAAGCACCGCCCACAAGTAACACGTTAGCGATAAGAGGAAGCAGCACAAACTTACGGATACTCGGCGATAAGGCAATTTTTATTCCGAAAATAAAATAGCCAAAGCCAGAGCGAGGAACAGATTCAATAGTCATATTTAAATTGGGTCACATGTGAATTTGGTTAAATAGCAAACATCTCTAGTGTACTCGACCGAAATTAAGAAAAAAAGCGTGGTGAAAATCACACCAAGTAATGAACTAATTGTATTAAGTGGTTCTAAAACAGTGGCTACTTTTGATAGAGTAGTGAGATTAGCCAAATTAACCTAACTTAGTGACAGCGTGTTTATAGCTAGTTGACTAAGAAAGCTGAGAGCGAAAAATGCAGGAATTGCGATTTGTACTCATTATTGTTGGCGCATTAGCTATCGCCGCATTATTGTTCCATGGTCTATGGACGAGTAAGAAAGAAGGGAAAGCAAAGTTTGGAGATAAGCCGCTTGGTAAGCTTGATAACGACAGCTTAGATGAAGCTGAAACGATCCCAAACCGTTCATTCGCTCCTGAGGATGATTTTGAGATAATCCGAAAAGAGCGTAAAGAACCGGATTTTGCTGTCTCACCGTCTGCAACTGATCCGCTGATTGACTCAGATCCATTGTCAGCGCCACAGCAAAAAGAAGCTCACGAAGACGAAATAGAATTGAATGATCTTCCTTCTTTCAGTGTTGAAGACCCGATCGAAGTTAAAGGTGAACTTGAACAGGTTGAGGAAGAGAAGGTTGTTGAACCTGAAGTTCCTAACTTTGAATTGACTGACGAGCAAAAACAAAATCACGCAGGCTTTAAAGAGCAGTACGGTTCGTTTGAAGAAGCCTCTGATACGGTCGCTGATCCACTACTTTCTAGCGAAGGCTTAACGCCAAGCGAACCATTTATTGGGAAAGAAGTGGTTGCAGCACAAAGTGTTACTTCGGTTGAAGAAACTAAGTTAGATAAAGATGCTAACTTAGCAGAAGAAGCTCAGTTGGGTGACGAAGTTAATTTAGTTAACGAAAGTAAGTTAGATGAAAAAGCTCATTCAGATGAAGATCTTGGCCTTGAAGTCATTGTTCTTAATGTTCACTGTGCTGGGGAGATCCCATTTGTGGGTACTGAACTTTTCCGTAGCATGGAGAACAACGGCCTAGCTTATGGTGAAATGTCGATTTATCACTGCTTTGCACAAGCGAGCGATGAGCCAAAAGTTATTTTCAGCGTAGCAAATATGATGCAGCCAGGAACACTAGAACATGACGACCCTGCTGACTTTACCACCAAAGGTATTTCGTTCTTTATGACGCTGCCTTGTTATGGTCAAGCTGATCAAAACTTCAATTTGATGCTGAGTGCTGCACAGAAAATTGCCGACGATATGGGCGGAAACGTATTGGATGAGTCACGTAACTTAATGACGCCAAACCGTTTGTCTGACTACCGCAAGCAAATCCGAGACTTTATGACGGCAGCTAACGCCTAGCCGTATTGTTTAGCCTTGTAAATAATCTATATTTATAGAAAAGGGCTCCTAAGGGAGCCCTTTTTGATATTTCAATCACGACAGAGAATGATATGAAAGAATCGATTCAAGTTACCTTAGAGCAGTTAAGAGAAACTCTGCACTATCATGCCGTTCGTTATTACGTAGAAGATAGCCCTGAGATCCCTGATGTCGAGTACGATCGATTGATGCAACAACTGCTAAAGATCGAAGAAGAGAACCCAGAACTTGTGACGGTAGATTCGCCGAGTCAGCGTGTCGGCGGTCAGCCTCTAGACGGCTTCACTCAAGTGACCCATGAGATCCCGATGCTTTCTTTAGATAATGCTTTCTCTGATGACGATTTAGATGCGTTCAATAAGCGCATGTCTGATCGATCGCCAACAGCGAACCTAAAGATCTTCTGTTGTGAACCTAAGCTTGATGGTTTGGCGGTGAGCCTACTCTATGTAAAAGGCACCTTAGTACAGGCAGCGACGCGTGGTGATGGTGCGACTGGCGAAAATATTACCGAAAACGTGCGTACGATCAGCTCGATTCCGCTTAAGTTACAAGGTGAAGGCTGGCCAGAACGTATTGAAGTACGTGGCGAAGTGTTTATGCCAAAAGCGGGCTTCGACAAATTGAATGAGATGGCATTGAAGAAGGGTGAGAAGGTCTTTGTGAATCCACGTAATGCCGCCGCAGGTAGCTTACGTCAGCTTGATTCTCGTATTACAGCAAAACGCCCCTTGGCTTTCTACGCATACAGTGTCGGTGTTGTACAAGGCGCTGAGCTTTCAAATAGCCACTATCAACGATTCCTGCAGCTGAAAGCTTGGGGCTTGCCTATGTGCCCAGAGACAAAGCAGCTAAGTTCTCTTGAAGATGTAAAAGCCTATTACCAAGATATCATGACTCGTCGTGACACCTTGGCTTATGAAATTGATGGGGTGGTGATTAAGGTTGATGACATTGCCGCACAAGAAACTCTAGGTTTTGTTGCACGTGCACCTCGCTGGGCTATTGCTTATAAGTTCCCAGCTCAAGAAGAAATTACTCTGCTCAATGATGTTGAGTTTCAGGTTGGTCGTACAGGCGCTATTACGCCGGTTGCTAAGCTTGAACCTATTTTTGTTGGCGGCGTGACGGTGAGTAATGCAACCCTGCACAACGCTGATGAGATCGCTCGTTTAGGTGTGAAGGTCGGAGATAGCGTGATTATCCGCCGCGCTGGTGACGTCATTCCACAAATTGTAGCTGTTGTACAAGATCGTCGTCCTGAGACGGCTAAAGACATTGTGTTCCCGGACGCCTGCCCTGTATGTAATTCTGCAGTGGAGCGCGTAGAGGGCGAAGCTGTAGCGCGTTGTACTGGCGGTTTAGTGTGTCAGGCGCAGCGTAAAGAGGCACTTAAGCACTTTGTGTCTAGAAAGGCGCTGGATGTCGATGGCCTTGGCGTAAAGGTGATAGAACAGCTTGTGGATCGCGAAATGGTCGAAACGCCAGCGGACCTGTTTAAGTTGAGCGCGGGCGTGATTACGGTTCTTGATCGTATGGGACCTAAATCGGCACAGAATGTAGTGAGTGCGCTTAACAAAGCGAAAGACACGACATTGGCACGCTTCCTTTATTCTTTAGGAATTCGAGAAGTCGGTGAAGCGACGGCTATGAACTTAGCTCAGCACTTTAAAACGCTAGAGTTGGTTCAAGCTGCAACTCATGAGCAGTTGGTTGAAGTGTCAGATATTGGTGACATCGTAGCAAGTCACCTCACGAGCTTCTTCTCACAAGAGAAAAACAGAGCAGTAGTCGACCAACTTATCGAGCTTGGAGTTAACTGGCCTGCAATTGAAGCTGTTGCGGATGATCAAGAGCTACCGTTAGAAGGCAAAGTAGTTGTGTTGACTGGCTCACTTTCTAAATTAGGTCGCAGCGAAGCGAAAGCTGCTTTGCAAGCTTTAGGTGCAAAAGTAACCGGTAGCGTGTCTAAGAAAACGGATATCTTATTTGCTGGTGAAGCCGCTGGTTCTAAACTGACTAAAGCACAAGATTTAGGTATCGAAATAAGAACAGAAGAAGATCTAATAGCCCTTATTTCGTAAGTAAATACAGATAAAAAAAGCTCAAAGGCACTCCTTTCAAGGGAGTGCCTTTTTCGTTTCTGATATAAAAGTAATCACTTTTTAATTGTTGAGAAATTTGTTCCTATACGAACTATGAAATCAGGACAGTGATGACGCTCAACATTAATGAAATGTTGTTATAGTTGTTTGCTAAATGCGAGTGATATCAATTTTTAAGAGGCTGCTGCGTTAGTAAGTTTTTGTTTTTTAATGTTTTTACTCTTTGATCCCTCGGTTTTTTCAATTAGTAGATCTGGATCACTAAGTACATAATAAATTTGCACCAACTCATATTTTTTTAGATGAAAATTAAGTTCTCATTGATCTTTTTTGGGGTGAAGTTAGTCTTATTGGCATGGATGCACATTGTGTATAACCAGAAAGGAAATCGAGAATTCGGTGTTTCAGGGTTCTCAAACAAGAAAAGGTATTTCTCTCTACGGCGGCCAACTTTAGGCGGGAAATATTCAAACAGCTATATCCATTTTTAGGAGTTTTATTCCATGGAAAACAAAATTTTCAAACGTACTTTACTTGGTGCTGCAGTTGCGATGATTTCAAGTGGTGCATTCGCATCTGAATCTTCTCAAGTTGGTGTTATCTCAGATTTTAACGTTCAGGCTTACGGTGTAGCAGCAATCTCTGTTGTTAACTACGATTCAGAAAAAACTAAAAACGGCGTAAAAACTGATACAGGTACGGGATACGATTACGAGAATGAATCTCGAATTGGTTTCCGTGCAAGTAAAGACATGTTCGAGAACGTGAACGTATTCATGCAAATTGAATCTGGTTACGTTGGTGAAAACGGTGACGGTGCGACACTAGGTAATCGTGATACGTTCTTAGGCCTGCAAGGTGACTGGGGTAAAGTACGTTTTGGTCGTATGCTGACGCCAATGTATGAAGTAATTGACTGGCCTTATGCTAACCCAGGTTTGGGCGCAGTATGGGACTGGGGCGGCGATGTTAAATACAACCGTGACCGTCATGGTGATATGGCTCGATACGATTCTGCTGACTTGAATGGTTTTACATTCAACCTAGCAACAGGTCGTGGTGACTCAAGTGTTAAAGATAACTACTTCTACGGCGCGGCTGCTCACTACCGTTTAGCTGATACGGTTACTTTCCACGCTGCTGTTGAATCAGAATCAGATCGTCAACTAACAGCTGCAACAGCTGGAACTGCTGCTGGTACATGTTTAGTTGCTACAGGTTGTGATGGTGTAAACTTTGGCGGCGCAACTCCTGCAGTTGCTGCAACTTCTGCTGAAATGGCTGATACATTTGGTTATCTAATCGGTTTTGAAGCGTCACTTCCAGCAGGTTTCGGTATTTCTGCAGCCTACAAAGCGGGTGAGTCAGATGTTCAAGGCGGCGCTAAATCAGAACAGGCTTCATACTCTGTAATCGGTCAGTACTGGAACGGCCCTTGGGGCTTCAAACTAGGCTACGCGGCTAACCTAGAGTCTGAAACTGATGGTGTTAAAAACGCTGATGAAGATAGCGTAATCTCAGGTCAGCTAATGTACGTTCATAACGGCTTTGTTCCTTACATCCGTATTGCACAGCGTGATATCAAAGCTGACGATAAAGGTTCTATTGCTAACACAGATACGTTCGTTACACGTATTGGTTTAGAGTACGGCTTCTAATTGAAACCATGCTTTAAGTAAAGAGATGCGCTGGCTTGTTAGTCGGCGCATATTCATTTCTGGTCCAGCCTAAGAAAGAAAAGGCATCGAAATAATATTATGGGGAAACCCTCGAGGTAGTTAATATGAAAAAAATAGTTTTAGCATCGATTCCTTTATTCTTAATTGGATGTACAACATTAGATTCTAATAGTGATTTTACAGATTCCGTTAAAAGAATAGAGAGTAAGCAAAATTATCAAATCGTCGTTGGTGAGTCGTTGTCTCCTGATGTGCTTGAAGTCAGACAAGGTCAGCTAGTTAACTCGTCTTTAGAGCTAAATTACGTTACCCCAAACAGTACTGTAACGGTACCTGATTCATACATAACGATGGAGCTTCAGTACTTTAAAAATTACAACGAGTATCGCTCTGTCTTAGTTCAAGGTTCTGAAGGTAAAGTGCCATTAAAACCTTATGCGGCTTCAGCTGAAACATGCAGCGATATATGTACTCAAACACAGTATGTGAAATTTCCTGTATCTAATGAAATCTTCAACGAAGCACCTTTTAAAGATCTAATTTTTGATGTCCAGGTTTCAAATGCGAACAGCATTTCGTTTTCTATTCCTGCTGGCTATATCGAAGCAATCGTAAATACGGGTGATAAAAACGCAACAGCTAAGCCAGTGATAGTAGCAGCACCTGTAGCCGCAGCCGCACCTGTAGCTGCAGTTCCCGCGCTTCAGCAAGAGCCGGTAAGCCAAGCTCAAGAGATGTCAAAATATTGGTTTGAACAAATTCCGACGGAACAAAGAGACTCTGTTATTAACTGGTCTGTAGCAAATCGAAATGGTGTTGTTGATTCTTTAGGTGATAATGTCAAAGAGATTGAAATGTTCGAATATTGGTTTAACAAAGCTTCCAAAGAAGAACGTAAAGCGATAATCAAACAATTAATCGAGTTTTAAAGGAAAGGAGCCTAGGCTCCTTTTTTGTTAGTGTAGAACCTTACCATTACTATGCTTGCATATAACGATAGGCATATATTCTACAACACTACTTCCTAAGTCACATTTTATGATCGGCCCAGATGCAGTGCTTCCTACATTTTGGGCGGATACAGAGAAGCTTAAAATTAAGCTAAAAATTAACGCTAGATAACATTTCATAATGACACCTCACTAAAAATCTCTTCAAACAAGAGATATTCATTAGTATGTGAGGTATTTCTCAAAAATCAAAAAAATCAAAAAATTTCCTATGAAAAATAACCAATGCCTATTTTGCTATTTCAATCAGTAACTTGTTGATAGTTGGTGTTTGGGTTTGTTGGAAAATCTAAGCTACTCTCATCATTTGATGTAAAATAGCCATAAACAGCAGACTTTATTTTCGAATATTATATTGCTTCAATGTTTTTGTTTCGGTAGTTAGCATTCCTAGATGTTTGAATAATGGTCTTAGGTTTCTAAATAGTTTTTATGCGATATTTACTTGAGTAATATTATGAACATAAGCGAAGTTGCAAGCCTCACGCAGTTATCACCTAAGTCTATTCGTTTGTATGAAGACAAAGGGGTGATATCTGCACCGTTACGTTCTGAAAATGGTTATCGGTCTTATGGTGAGAAGCAGATCAAGGAACTCGGAATCGTAGCGAAAGCGAGAAGCGCTGGTTTTTCGCTTGATGAGTGTCGTGCGCTTGTTGAATTAGCCGACAACCCATGTCGAGAAAGTGCCGATGTTAAAGCAAAAGCGCTAAGTAAATTGGAAGAAGTGAATAAAAAAATTGAAGACTTATTGATCATTCAGAAGACATTGAAAGAGTGGGTTGAACAATGCCCTGGTGACTCAAATAGCCATTGCCCAATTATCGATTCACTTGTAGAGAAAAAGCCATAAGTTGGTTACTTATGGCTTTGAAGGAGGGTTTTCTTGATTATTGTTTAGTAGGGCTTATAGTGAGAACAATGCCATCGACAGCAGTAATCACGACTTCCTCTCCCGCATCAATATCATGTGTACTCATCGCAGACCATGAGCTATCCCCTAGCTTTATCCTGCAGTTACCTTTTTGTACCGGCTCTAAGAGGCGAGTCTTTCTTCCAATCAGTTGCTTCTCTCGCTGATTAAGGTCTCGAGTAGAGTCAGATTGCTTGTCACTAGATAGCTGTCTTCTCCACCACAGCCAAGTGGTGATAAGCGAGAAGCTCGCAAAGGATAGCCATTGCATCTGCCAACCGATTGGTAGTGCGCCTAATAGGGCCCCGACTAGCATGGCAGATATGCCTATCCATAAAAAGTAACCAGCGGTTCCAATTAGCTCAAGTGCTAACAATGCTAGACCAAACGCTAACCAATGCCAGTAGTTTACTTGTTCGAGTAATTCGACCATAAGTTAGTCCTTACTACCCTTGTCATTCTTATGTGCAAACATCTCTGCAATACCCGCAACAGAACCCATTAGTCCAGTCGCTTCGAGCGGTAGCATAATGATCTTACCGTTTTCTGCTTGGCCAATAGACTTCAGTGCGTCGGTGTAACCTTGTGCAATAAAGTAATTGACTGCTTGCATGTCACCTTGAGCAATCGCTGTTGATACCATTTCTGTCGCTTTAGCCTCAGCTTCGGCTGCCCGTTCACGAGCTTCAGCTTGAAGTATCGCGGCTTGCTTTTGGCCTTCTGCTTTTAAGATCTCTGATTGCTTGTGACCTTCTGCTTTCAATATCTCAGCTTGTCGTACACCCTCTGCCTCTAGGATATCTGCACGTTTGTTACGCTCGGCTTTCATCTGAGCATTCATCGCAGCGGTAAGGTCTGCTGGTGGCTGTACGTCTTTGATTTCGATACGTGTAACTTTGACACCCCAAGGGTTTGTCGCTTCATCAACGATATTCAATAATTTGGTGTTAATCATGTCTCGCTGGCTGAGCATTTCATCCAGTTCCATCGAGCCCAGTACAGTACGGATATTGGTGAGAGTTAAATTACGAATCGCGTGCTCAAGATCATTCACCTCATAAGCCGCTTTAGGCGCGTCGATCACTTGAACGAAACACACCGCATCAATAACCACATTTGCATTATCTTTGGAGATGACTTCTTGTGCCGGGATGTCGAGAACACGTTCCATCATACTGATGCGTTGTCCGATTTTATCGATAAATGGAATGATCAGGTTCAGACCTGGTTGGAGGGTTTGTGTATAACGGCCGAAGCGTTCTACGGTCCAGTTATTGCCTTGCGGAACCGTTTTTACTCCGGCGAAAATAAACAATATTGCGACGGCAGTAAAGACGCCGATAGTAATCAATGTATCAATAGCCATACAAAATCCTTTGCAAGTTTAAGTTTTTGATAGTTCAGTATTGATACTGGCTCATATTTAAATTCTGAGCAAATTTATAAATGAGAAATGGGCCATAAAATATTGATTTCATGGCCCATTTTACATTCTATTATTCGATAAACTAATTGATTGAATTGTCAATTTTCGATGAGATATACGATGCTTATCTTTAGTGCTTTTAGGGTTTAGTTAGTAGAGCAGAGAGTACAGCTGTCGGCGGTACTTACTGGCAACTGGGTTACCTTGTCCAAGCGCACTTAAGATATCCATGAATTCTTTTTTCATATCACCATTGCAAGCATTTAGATCTTTTGCAAGGAAAGACCACAACAGTTCCATCGCTTCTTCGTTGCGATTCACTTGGTGATATTGCAATGCTAATTCAGATGCTGTCTTAGCGTCATTTGGGTCTTGCTGAAGAGCGGTTTCTAATGCTTGTATTTCAGGGCTGTCTGCTGCTTGCTTGTGAAGCTCAAGCTTTGCGACTAAGCCTTTATAGTAATTATCTTGGTACTCTAGAGGAATGGTGGCTAGCTGAGTTTCAGCTAGATCAAACTGTTGCGTTTCTAGTAAACATTCTGCGATTGCCAGTTTTACCTCGCCTTTGCTCGTCAACTCTATTGGCAATTGTTGCATTGCTGCGAGCGCTTGTGCGTGCTCGCCTGCTTGCATTTGCTCGAGAGCCTGACGCAGTGCGAACTCGTCTTGGCTAGGAAGGTGTTTTCCTAACATTTCAACAATCGCTTCTATGCTTTGTGGGCCACCCAAACCATCAACAGGCTGACCGTTAACAAACAGTGCAATAGTAGGGAGTGCTTGTACGCCAAATTGGCTAGCAATTGCCTGCTCTTGTTCACAATTCAACAGAGCTAAAGTAAAAGCGCCGTTGTATTGCTGAGTTAATGTTTGCAGTTCAGGGATCACCTGAGCACTTTCTTGGCTCATTGGTGCCCAAAAGTGGATGAGTACAGGCGTCTGCATTGAGGTTTCTAATACTTGACGAAAGTTCTGCTCATTAAGTTCAACAATATGCGGAGATTGCATTTACGTTCCTTGAGGTGTGTTTTGTGGGTACGTTGCAAATATGGGGGGAGATGCTGGTAACTTCAAGATCTAACTTGGTTATCTCAAATAAAAAGAGCCAAAATAGAAAACGCTATGCTTCAATGTTGATAGGTAATTATCTCAACAGGGAAGGCATAGCGTTATCATTAAGGTGTTCAGTGAGGCATAGCGTAAGATACTCAAAACAGAATAAACAACGTAATCGCCAGACTCACACCGACCCAATTAAGGCGGTTTAAAGTCATGAAATATCCAGATTAGGTTCATCAATTGGGAATAATTGATGAGATAGGACAATCATGACATCTTATTGTTACGGAAAAATTACATCGTTACATTAAAGTTTGCGACTGTTGATACAAAGTTAGTAATTTATGCTGCTTTTCTCAAAATAGGGTCTAGCAAGCGACTCGGTAGAATTCTTTTCAATACCGCGAACACTTTAGTTGGAGTCGTCACTCGGTATCTTAGCTTTGGTTTCTGTGCGGTGAGTGCGTGATAAACTGGCTCAACACAACTTTCAGGCGGAAGAACAAAGGCGTTGTTCGATGACTCTTTTTCGAGTCGGTCTTTTTGTTGTTGATAAGCTTCTTGATGAGCGCTGCCAGCAATGGTGATCCATTTATTGAAAGCTTTCAGGGCATTATTTCTAAATTGGGTCTCTATTGGACCTGGCTGCAATAACGAGATATGAATGCCACTACCATGCAGTTCTAAACGTAACGTATCTGTCCAGCCTTCTAGCGCGAACTTTGAAGCGTTGTAAGCGCCACGATATTTCATGGCCGCAAAGCCTAATACGGAACTGTTTTGTACGATTCGACCTTCGCCGCGTTCGCGCATGTGCGGAAGTATCTGACAAACAAGATGATGCCAGCCAAAGAAGTTGGTTTCGAATTGCTCTCTGAGACCTTGGGTTGGTAAGTCTTCTAGCGCGCCAGCTTGACCATAAGCGCCGTTATTGAATAAACCATATAATCCGTTAGGCGCTAGCTCAATAGCAAGTTGTGCAGCTTGTTCAATGCTTTCTTGGTTAGAAAGGTCGAGCTGTATGCAGCTCAGTCCCTCATCTTGCAGACGCTGTACATCTTGCGGATGACGACACGATGCAATGACGTGGAAACCACGCTTTTGTAGTGCATGCGCACATGTATAGCCAATACCCGTTGAGCAACCGGTGATCAGAATCGACTTGTTCACGCTTAATCCTTCATTAGAGTCTTTATCGCTCTAGGGTAAAGAATTAATCTTGATGTTGTAACAAGTTTTTTAAGGCTGGTTCTATTCTTGAGTAACTAAAGATAAATCCCATTTCAGTGAGTTTCTTTGGTTTGGAACGAATGCTGTCAAAGAGCAGACAAGAAGATTCACCCATCAGAAGCGACATTGCCCATTTCGGAGTGAATAAGAAATGAGGTCGGCGTAGTTGCTTGGCGAGTGTACTGCTGAACAGTTTGTTGGTGACAGGGTGCGGGGCACACATATTAAATTCCCCTTGAGCGTGAGGAGTTGACAATAAGTGGTTGATGGCTCTCACCATATCAAGCATGTGAATCCAAGGCATGTACTGTTCGCCTGAACCAAGTGGTCCGCCTACTCCGAGTTTGTAGGGCATTAGCATCTTCTTCAACGCACCGCCATTTTCACCTAACACAATCCCCGTTCTTAGTAGTATCACACGCGTCTCATCGGATTGGGCTCTCTTGGCTATATCTTCCCAGTGCGCGCAGACTTTGTGAGGAAAACTTTCGTCTTCTACTTGTAGTGATTCATCAAATGGGTGTTGTTGTTGATCGCCATAGTAACCGACGGCTGAGCCGCTAATAAAAGCGTGTGGTGGGTTGCTACTGGCATGAATTAATTCGACCAGCTTTTCAGTGATGTGCCAGCGGCTGTTACAGATCCTCTCTTTTTGCTCTGTACTCCAACGCTTATCGGCAATCGGTTCACCCGCGAGGTTGACCACCACATCAAAGTCATTGAGATCACTGAGCTCATCAAGAGATTGAATGTAATGAAGGTTATTCTGGTTCAGGTGATTTAGGTTTTGCTTCGCTTTTTCGGGGCTCCGTGTCAACAATGTCACATCGTCAGTATTCCAACTTTTGACCAATTCAGAACCAATAAATCCCGTACCACCAGTTAACAATATCTTCATACCAATCTCCCTATTAAACATAATTATAGACATGGCTTGTTTTTGAACGCCAATCAATACGAAAAAATCACTATAACGATCAGTTGGTTTCAATTGTGTGATACCCAAATTACGCCGTATCAATTTACGAAAGAATGAAATTAAATTCATCAGGTTAGGATGTATACCGCTATCACACTTATGCAATTTACTCCGATATGTTACCAACTGCGTAATATTTGTCACATAAGGAATGATAAGGATTTGCCATGATTATTAGTAATTAATAACCAGACACAATTTCAATGACTAGGAGTTGCGATGACGGCAGTGCTTGCTTTGTTTCGAGCCATGTTAGTTAGCCTAAGGGATCTCTTGCCGATCGTGGCGGTGATTGCTTTCTTCCAGCTTGCTGTTTTGCAAGAACCACTCCCTCATCTGTTGTCTATTCTAACTGGCTTAGTGCTGGTGGTTTTTGGACTGACTTTTTTTATCTTTGGCCTTGAAATGGGTCTGTTCCCAATCGGCGAGTCGATGGCTCAAGCTTTTGCTCGTAAGGGGAGCGTGTTTTGGTTATTGACCTTCGCTTTCTGTTTAGGGTTTGGTACCACCATTGCGGAACCCGCATTAACCGCAGTGGCCGCCGAAGCAGCAGAAGTGGCCGCTGAAGGTGGTGTTATTCCCAACTCTCTAGACGAAATGGAACAGTACGCCGATGGCTTGCGTTTCACCGTAGCATTGTCGGTGGGGATCGCCATCTTACTTGGGGTGCTGCGAATCTTAAAAGGTTGGCCAATTCAGTACATGATCATCGGAGGTTATATTGGAGTGGTGGTGCTCACTGCATTTGCCCCTGAAAACATCATTGGGATTGCGTACGACTCTGGCGGAGTGACTACATCGACCATTACCGTTCCGTTAGTGACCGCATTGGGAGTGGGTTTAGCCTCTGCGATTAAAGGGAGAAATCCGATGATTGATGGCTTTGGATTGATCGCCTTTGCTTCACTGCTGCCGATGATGTTTGTCATGGTCTACGGGATGGTGGTGACATGATCAGTGCTCAGCAATTTATCGACACCTTTCTTGGTACTGTCATGGATGTGATTCCGATTGCGGTGATCATCTTCGGTTTCCAATTAGCGGTGCTGCGCAAGCCAGTTAATAACTTAGGCAAAGTGCTGATAGGTTTCTTTTACGTCATTCTTGGGTTGTCGCTCTTTTTGATGGGGTTAGAGCTCGCGCTGTTTCCTTTAGGGGAGACTATGGCAATGCAACTCACCGAACCAAGTTTTTTGACTGAGTTCAAGGTCAGTTCAGGCCTTGCCTTAGTTTGGTTTGATTATTACTGGGTTTACATTTTCGCGTTTTGTATTGGTTTCAGTACCACGATAGCCGAGCCTTCTTTGATCGCCGTTGCTATTAAGGCAAACCAAGTTTCCGGTGGCAGTATCAGTGTTAACGGGCTGAGGATCGCTGTGGCGTTAGGCGTAGCGATTGGCATATCGCTAGGTAGTTATCGCATCGTGGCTGGCGACCCTATCCATTACTACATCATTGTTGGTTATGTCATTGTGGTGATTCAGACCTTTTATGCTCCCAAATTGATTATTCCGTTAGCTTACGATTCTGGTGGGGTGACGACATCAACGGTGACGGTACCTTTAGTGACGGCACTTGGGTTGGGACTCGCGTCAACGGTGCCAGGAAGAAATCCGGTAATTGATGGCTTTGGGTTGATTGCTTTCGCGAGCTTATTTCCAATTATATCCGTGATGGGGTATGCCCAAATAACGCAATGGCTAAACCGATCACAATCCTCTAAGGAGAGCAAAGATGCGCTTTAAACTTATCTTAGCGTTTGTAGAAGAGAGCAAGACCGATATCGTGCTCGACGCCGCGCGTGATGCGGGTGCAACAGGGGCAACCGTGATTAACAATGCCAGAGGGCAGGGGCTAAACCAAAAGCGCACCTTCTTTGGGTTAACGTTAGAGGTGCAAAAAGATGTGCTGCTGTTTGTCGTCGAGGAGCACCTAGCTAGGCATATTCTAGAAACTATCGGTGAAGTCGGGGAGTTTGACCAAGAGTCAGGGCAAGGGATAGCAGTGCAGATCGATGTCGAAGATGCAGTCGGGGTCGCGCACCAAGTTGAAACATTAACTAAGGTTGTGGAGGACGAGTTATGAGTGGCAGTGAAAAAATCCGAGTAAGCGATGTAATGGCTAATACGTATGTGATTATCGATGGGCTAACCACTGTGTTGGAAGCGATAGAGATGGCTAAGAAGCATAAAGTGAAAGCCATCATTGTCGATAAGCGCCACGAAGATGACGAATACGGCATCGTATTGATGAATGATATTGCTAAGAAAGTACTGGCTAAGAACCGTTCTCCGAAGCGAACCAATGTTTATGAGATCATGACCAAGCCAGCGCTAAGCGTGTCTGCCGATATGAATGTGAAGTACTGTGCACGCTTGTTTGAGCGTTTTGGTATCAGTCGTGCCCCTGTGGTCAGTGACCATAAAATAGTCGGTATGGTTAGTTACAATAATATCGTGATCAACGGTATGGCGAGAGATGACGTGTAGCTCTTAGATACGTACAATAGGCTCATAAATTTTATGGAGAAGTACGTGTGAAATTATTTTTTGCTTCAGACCTACACGGTTCGTTGCCAGCAACAGAAAAGGTATTAGAACTCTACCAAGCGTCTGGTGCGCAATATTTAGTGCTATTGGGTGACATTCTGAATCATGGTCCAAGAAACCCGATCCCTGAAGGATACAATCCGCCGGCGGTTGCAGAGAAGTTGAATGCGTTTTCTCAAGAGATCATTGCTGTTCGTGGTAACTGCGATAGCGAAGTGGATCAGATGTTGTTGTCTTTTCCAATGATGATGGATTACTCGTGGGTACTATTAGAATCAGGCCAACGTATTTTTCTAACTCATGGTCATTTGTACAACACCAATAAACGCCCCGAGCTAAAGGCGGGTGATATTATTGCCCATGGCCATACCCATATTCCTGTTGCTGAATACCAAGATGACATCTTTATCTTTAATCCTAGCTCGGTGACATTCCCACGAGATGGCCACGCAGCGAGCTATGGCATCTATGAAAATAATATCTTTAAAGTCATTAGCCTTGAAGGTGATGTTCTCGTGAGTGGCGAGCTTTAAATAAACTCAATCGGCGGCGTTAGAAAAGGCTCACTTTGAGTCTACGTGGCCGAGGTCTCTGTCTGGAGCAATGATGTTTCGTACTCTTTGCTTCAGAACTTTAGCCTCAGGAAAACCGTCGTCCGCTTTTCTTTCCCAAATCTGTATTCCATTACAAAAAACCTCAAATCGACCTCCGGTATCAGGGTGTAAACTCACTTGCTCTATCTCTTCACTGAAAGTATGCAGTAACTCTTGGCATAACCAACTAGAACGAAGCATCCAATTGCATTGACGACAATAGTGTATTGCGATGGTTGCCTTGGTGATTGATGCACTTACCGAGCTTGGTTCTGTATTCATAGATACCCCTAAAAATTCTAAAACAGTAGTTTGATGTCAACAGTTAATAAAAAAGGGGCATCATGCCCCTTTCTATTGGTATATCGTTTAATGATATACAGTAAATCACTGTTGAGTTTTAGCTTAATCTGATTTTAGTTTGAGACAGTATTAGTTTGAGAATAACACCGTAGAACCATGATTTAGGCTAGTGAGCAGCAGTGCTTTCTGATTAATAATATCAATGCGTCGGCTTTGTTCTGCATCCATTTTAATCACTTGAGTGATCAGCTCGAGTTGCTCCTCTGAAAAGTCTTGTCGCTCAGCAGAAGTGACATCTTTAAACTCCGTTGGTGAAATCAGTAAGTAATTATCGTTAATATCCCACTGACCGGTTTCGGAAATATTGATGACGTTTGCGGGTGCAGTCTGAGTGCCATACAGTTTAACTACAGCCATTCTCAGATACGTACCGTTTGGCAAATACTTCGCATTCGATGATAGCTCAACCTTACGCAGTGGCCCGATTGAATCCTCTTGCTTGATATCGCTAATCAGAGTCACCATTTTCGATTGCCATTCGTGTTGCGTAAGCAAGCGTTCTATCTTTGCATCGCTACCCCAGTATAACCAGCCGCTCAAGAAAGCAGAGATAACCAGTAAAATAATGGATAATTTTAATTTCATGTTACTGACCACCGTTACAAATGTCGTGTACATCCGACTGGTTTGCGTAAATTCTTAGAGTTACATTCTCGCTCGAGTAATCTTGAGGGTGAATATAGTTTAGAGCTAGATTGTTACCTTGTCCGCCTGTTGCAATCACCTCAGTTGGCTTTAGCATGCCAGTGTGGCTGGTGTTGTAACGCAATACACATTTCTCTATCGCTGGCAGCCAACTAGTCAGAGTTGGATGGTTGATTGGGGTTTGAACTTTGACACCATTAACCTCTGCTAATGTTCGAAACTCTGACTCTGCTGGGTTCTTTAACGTTAAAACGAGTATTGGCATAATGAAAGCGACAAGTAACATTCCAAACGTTAACCATTTATTCGAACTTTCATCTTTAGGTTTAACCTGATTGGTTACTGGCTCGACTTCGACATGATTTTCTTGAGCCTTTGCAGTTGGCTCTGGATCAATAGTTTCAGTGATGACCTCATCAGCTAATGTGGTATTAGCAAATGTTAAAATAGGCTCTATGTCACTTTCTGCAATTTCAGCTGTTGTTGGCTGATCGTTTGATGATAGTGGTGCTGAGCGCTCAACAGTCGCGATAAATTGATAACCACGTTTAGGAACGGTTTTTACAAATGCTGGAGATTTGGTTGAGTCTTTTAGCATTTTTCTGAGTGTCGATACCGCTTGCGTTAAGCTGGAGTCGTCCACCTCAAAGCCTTGGTCTCGCCAAACATATTCGTGTAATTCGTTACGAGTGATAACTTCATTGGGTCTTTCTGACAGCATCAGGAGAATGCGGCTTTCATTGCTGCCAAGACGTACGACTTCACCGTCGCTCATCTGATCAACAAGTGAGTTGCTATTTGGGTCAAATACGAACCGCTGTGCGAGAATAAACTTTGTGCCGATATTGCTCATTGAACTCTTCTATTTTGGATGATTTGGGGTGCGAAATAGACAAATCTCAGGTGAAGTTCTGTTAATTCTTCACCAAATCATGGCTTCTTTTATGTTCTTTTATATTTATAACACTCAAGGATAATAAAAACAGATCAAAAAAACAGTGTTTTTATGCTTTTTGACCTTGAATTTACATTTGTCATCCTCATGTTAATGAACATAAGAGAGGCATAATGTGCAACGCCCCTATGATTATTCAACATAAAGTATAGATGTTTTGGAGTAAAAATGAGCGAAACGGCAACGCAAAATAAAGAGACTCGTGGCTTTCAATCTGAAGTAAAACAACTACTTCACCTAATGATTCACTCACTGTATTCAAATAAAGAAATCTTCCTACGTGAGCTGATCTCTAACGCATCTGACGCGGCTGATAAGCTTCGTTTTCAAGCGCTATCAAATGGCGACCTTTACCAAGGCGATGCTGATTTAGGTGTGAAACTTTCGTTTAACGCTGAAGCAAATACTTTAACGATCTCTGATAACGGCATAGGTATGAGCCGCGACAACGTTATTGAGCATTTAGGTACTATTGCTAAGTCAGGCACAGCTGACTTTTTCTCAAAGCTGTCTGAAGACCAAAGCAAAGACTCTCAGCTTATTGGCCAATTTGGTGTTGGTTTCTATTCTGCATTTATCGTTGCAGACGCAGTGACTGTTCGCACTCGAGCTGCTGGACTTGCTAATGACCAAGCCGTGCAATGGCACTCTGCGGGTGAAGGTGATTACACCATTGAAGACATCACGAAAGAATCTCGTGGTACAGACATCATTCTTCATATGCGTGAAGACGGCAAAGAGTTCTTAAATGAATGGCGTCTACGTGAAGTGATTGGTAAGTATTCTGATCACATCGGTATTCCTGTCTCTATCTTCACAGCGGTGAAAGATGACGAAGGTAAAGACACCGAAGAGAAGCATTGGGAGCAAATTAACAAGGCTCAAGCGCTTTGGACTCGTAACAAGTCTGATATCGAGAAAGAAGAGTACCAAGAGTTTTACAAGCACGTATCTCACGACTTTGCTGATCCACTAACCTGGAGCCACAACAAAGTTGAAGGTAAGAACGACTACACAAGCCTACTTTACATCCCAGCTAAAGCACCTTGGGATATGATGAATCGTGACCATAAGAGCGGCCTTAAGCTTTATGTACAGCGCGTATTCATCATGGATGATGCAGAGCAGTTCATGCCATCTTACATGCGTTTCGTTCGCGGCTTGATTGATTCAAACGATTTACCACTGAACGTGTCTCGTGAAATCCTGCAAGATAATAAGGTAACTCAGTCTCTTCGTGGCGCATGTACCAAGCGTGTACTCACTATGCTTGAGCGCATGGCGAAGAATGACAACGACAAGTACTTGGAGTTTTGGAAAGAGTTCGGCCTAGTACTGAAAGAAGGCCCTGCTGAAGACATGGCGAACAAAGAAAAAATCGCAGGTCTACTTCGTTTCTCATCAACGGAAGAGGATTCTGTTGAGCAAACCATCAGCCTCGCTTCTTACGTTGAACGTATGAAAGAAGGCCAAGACAAGATTTATTACCTAACGGCAGACAGCTATGCCGCGGCTAAGAACAGCCCACACTTGGAGCAGTTCAAAGCAAAAGGCATTGAAGTGGTTCTAATGTACGATCGTATCGATGAGTATGTGATGAATTACCTAACTGACTTCGACGGTAAGCAGTTCCAGTCGATCACAAAAGCAGGCTTAGATCTAAGCAAGTTTGAAGGTGAAGAAGAGAAAGAGAAGCAAAAAGAGACGGAAGAAGAGTTCAAGTCTGTTGTTGATCGCACTCAAGCTTACCTTGGTGATCGTGTTAAAGAGGTTCGCACGACATTCAAGTTAGCAACTACACCTGCTGTTGTTGTGACCGATGATTTCGAGATGGGCACTCAAATGGCTAAGCTTCTTGAAGCTGCGGGTCAAGCTGCACCTGAAGTTAAGTACATCTTTGAGATTAACCCTGAGCACGCACTTGTGAAACAGATGGCTGATGAAGCGGACGAACAAGCGTTTGGCCGTTGGGTTGAGCTACTACTTGGTCAAGCTATGCTGGCTGAAAAGGGCTCAATGGAAGATCCGTCACAATTCTTAGGTGCAATCAACGAACTACTGACAAAACGTTAGTCTTTCGACTTTGGGCTAAGCTCATAATTATAATTAAAAGCTCGCTAATGCGGGCTTTTTTTATGAACGTCGCTTAACTTCATCGAAATGTCGCTAAAGTTGCTAACAAGACGAACGCAAACGCTGTCGATACATTCTTTAGTCTTAATTTAAGCAAAATTGAATATTAATGTGATAGAATGCTCGACCTAATCAGCTGGTACTATGAACCTATCATCTCCAGTTGTATGATTTTTAAACGTTATACCGAAACTTACCGTTTTGCTTCTGTTTACAGTTGTGCTTAGCCTCAGTTGTTACCTAATCTCTCTTGTTCGACTTAAATTGAACCAGAAAGGCGGGATAGTGAGCTTCGGTATAAATCATAATTTTTATAAGAGGATTAAACATGCGCATCATTCTTCTAGGTGCTCCTGGCGCGGGTAAAGGTACTCAAGCTAACTTCATCATGAACAAATTTGGTATCCCTCAAATTTCAACTGGTGACATGCTACGTGCTGCTATCAAAGCGGGTACTGAGCTTGGTAAGCAAGCAAAATCAGTAATCGACGCTGGTCAGCTAGTTTCTGATGAAATTATCCTTGGTCTAATCAAAGAGCGTATCGCTCAAGATGACTGTGAGAAAGGTTTCCTACTAGACGGTTTCCCACGCACAATCCCTCAAGCTGATGGCCTAAAAGAAATGGGTATCGCAGTAGACTACGTTGTTGAATTCGACGTAGCTGACGATGTGATTGTTGAGCGTATGGCTGGTCGTCGTGCTCACCTTCCTTCTGGCCGTACATACCACAATGTGTACAACCCGCCTAAGGAAGAAGGTAAAGATGACATCACTGGCGAAGAGCTAGTGGTTCGTGATGACGACAAAGAAGAAACAGTTCGTGCACGTCTAGGTGTATACCACGATCAAACAGCTCCGCTTATCTCTTACTACGGTAAAGAAGCTGAAGCAGGTAACACTAAGTACCTTAAGTTCGACGGTACTAAGCAAGTTGCTGAAGTTAGTGCAGAACTTGAGAAAGCACTAGCATAATTGGCTAACAGCCAGTTTTAGAATTTGATATATTGGAAGCGACCTTAAGGTCGCTTTTTTTGTTTCAATTTTTAGTCATATACCAATCTAGATAAACTCGATTGTGCACTGTTTCCGTGGTACGGCTTAGATTCGCGCGGCTAACGATCAATGTGATGTTGTGATCACCTAGGTTAAGAACGATTATTCTTAAATTTAGTAGCACAACAATGATCTTAAACTTATGTAGATTAGTATATTACGTTCCAGAAAATCACATATTGGTCTCAGGTATCTATGGAAAATAATAAAAAGCAGGGCGTTTTACTGGTGAACTTAGGAACACCAGACTCAGCGACCCCAGCTGGCGTTCGTCGATTTTTGAGTGAATTCTTACACGACAAGCGAGTCGTAAACTTAACGCGTTGGTTGTGGTGTCCTATTTTACATGGGGTGATCTTACCGATTAGAGCGCCGAAAGTGGCTAAGCTGTATCAGTCTGTTTGGATGGATGAAGGCTCACCACTGCTTGTGTACTCTCAAAGACAAGCCGAAAAGCTCCAGAAAAAATTACAGATACCCGTAGCGCTGGGTATGACCTATGGTAACCCAAGCCTTAAAACGGGCGTTGAGCAATTAATGGGTCAGGGCGTTGAAGACATCATCGTATTGCCTTTATATCCTCAATACTCAGGCACAACCACAGCGGCCGTATCTGATGGCTTAACCAAGGCCTTTAAGCAGATGCCAGTGATTCCGAGCTATCGCTTTATTCGCGACTACTACGCGCACCCAAGCTACGCAAAAGCATTGGCTGAAAGCGTGCGTAGCCATTGGGATAAAAATGGTAGAGCCGATCATTTAGTTTGTTCTTTCCACGGTATTCCGAAACGATTGGCTGATGAAGGCGACATCTACCCACAGCATTGTGAAGCGACAACAAAGCTCCTTGCTGCTGAGTTAGGCTTATCAGCGGACGATATCACCATGACATACCAATCTCGATTTGGTCGAGAAGAGTGGTTGAAGCCATACACTGACGAGACACTTGAATCATTGCCAAGCAAAGGCATCAAAAAAATCGATATTATGGCGCCTGCATTTTCTGTGGATTGTTTAGAAACGTTAGAAGAGATTTCGGATCAGTGTAAAGAGACCTTCATTGACGCTGGTGGCTCAGACTTTAGCTACATTACGTGTCTGAATGATAGAGACTCGCACATCGATATGATGGCGGAGTTAGTGGCGCTGTATCGTTAAATACGACTTCGCCTAAACTGTCATGCACATCTAAAAATAACAAAAGGGCTGCTCATTGAGC